>JACQXP010000381.1 GCA_016208645.1 Candidatus Methylomirabilota bacterium
AAGTAGTCGCCCCAGACCAGCTCGTGATCGGTGTGCCACCCCGCGTTCTTGTTGTAGCAGCCGTGGAGCAGCATGCCCCGCGGACGCCGGTCGTTCTCGTCGATCGGCGTGAGAGAGCCCGCGACCAGCGCCGAGAGCAGCGCCTCGGCGCGGTCCCGCGACCGCTGGCGCCGGATCGGCTCCTGGGCGTGTTCCGCCAGGCTCATGAGGCCCGCGCAGGTGATGGCCGCGGCCGACGAATCCCGGGGAACGTTCGGCCTGGCCGGGTCGCCGAAGCAGTAGAAGGGAACCAGGTCATCGCCGGCGCGCCGGAAGTAATAGGCGACCGTCCGGTCGGCGACTTCCAGGCAGCGCTCCTCTCCCGTCGCGCGGTAGGCGGCCGCGAACCCGTAAACGGCCCAGGCCTGTCCCCGGGCCCAGCACCCGTCCGTTCCGGACCCCTGATGCGTCTCCTGCTTCGTCACGCGTCCCGTGCGGGGATCGAAGTGGGTGGACTGGATGATCCGCCCGTCTTCCTTGACGTGCCACGCCGCCGTCCGGTCGGCGTGCGAGACGGCCATCTCCAGGAACCGCCCCTCGCCCGTCGTCTTCCAGGCCCACCAGAGGAGCGGCAGGTTCCCCATGCAGTCAATGGTCACGTCGTCCAGGCCCGACGCAATCTCCGCCTGCGAGCCCACGGGAATCACGCCGACCGCGGGGTTCACCATGCCGGCCAGGCGGTCGGCCGCCCGGAGCGCCAGGTCCCGGCAGGCCGGGTCCTTGCCGATCTCCCAGCCCAGGACCGCGGAACTCGAGAAGACGAAGCCGATGTCGTGGGTCTGGTGGTCCAGGTGGGGGGAGAGGCGCAGAGTCCACGTCGTGGCCGCGGCGGCGTCCTCCGCCTTGCCCGTCAGGGCCGCCCGCTGCCACAGCAGGCCGGCCCAGAAGCCGCTGGTCCACATCCCCTCCCGCGTCCCCTCCCAGATACCGGTCGCCGAGGGCGCGGCGTGGGGAAAGATGTCCTCGCGCGCCACTTGCTCCAGCGTGCTTTGAACACGCTCCAGGGCCAGGGCCAGCGCCTCTTCTGGTGTCCGCGCTTTTACCATCGCGCCCGCTGTCCCCAATCCGAAATCCGCAATCCGCAATCCGAAATTCTCATCAATGCACCCACAGTCCCCCGGTCACGTTGACGGCCTGGCCGGTCATGTAGGCCGCCTCGTCGGAAGCCAGGAAGGCCACCGCGTTGGCGATGTCCTCGGGCGTGGCCAGTCGTCCCAGGGGGATCGCCCTGGCCCGCTCCGACGACGGGGGAAGGCCGAAGGCCTCCCCCAGGCGTTCCACCTGCGCCCGCATGGGCGTGCCGGCCACGATGCCCGGACAGACGGCGTTCACCCGGATCCCGTGGGATGCCACCTCGCGCGCCAGCGCCTGGGTGAGACTGATCACCGCGGCCTTGGTCGCGCTGTAGGCCCCGAAGTTCGGCGCCCCGAGCTTTCCGTTCCACGAGGCGATGTTCACGACGTTGCCCTGC
>JACQXP010000382.1 GCA_016208645.1 Candidatus Methylomirabilota bacterium
CGGCATCAACGTCGCCCTGTTCGACCCCACGCGGTTTGGACCCGAGGCGCGATTGCGGGCGCGCACGGCGCTCGGCCTCCCCCCGGAGGCCCTGGTCGTGGGGATGGCGGCCTCCTACAGCCGCGAGAAGGGGTACATGGAGTTCTTCGAGGCGGCCAGGACGCTGGCTGCGGAGTTCCCCACGATCCGCTTTCTGACCGTCGGCATCTCCCTCAGCCAGGGGATCCGGAACCCGATCCCGGAGGACATTTTGCAGCGCACGGGCCTGGCAGACCGGGTGGTTCGCCTCGAGGACCGGGAGGACATGCCAGACCTGTACGCGTGCATGGACATCGTCACCCTGCCGTCGTACCGCGAGGGCCTCCCCCGCTGCCTCATGGAGGCGGCCATGATGGGCAAGCCCATCGTGGCCTCGAACATCAGCGGCAACCGGGAGGTGGTCGAGGATGGCGTCAACGGATTCCTGGTGCCGGTGCGGGACGCCCCGGCGCTGGCCGAGGCCATCGGGCGCCTGGCTCGGGATCCCGGCCTGCGGCAGCGGATGGGGGAGGCGGGCCGGCGGAAGGCCCTCGCCGCCTTCGACGAGCGGCAGGTCTTTGAGGAGGTGGAGCAGGGCTACCGGGAGCTGCTGGCGAGGCGCCCCGTCCCGGCGGCTGCGCCGGGCCTGGAACCGCTACGGGTGCTCCACGTGTCGGTCATTGATGATTCTCTGAAGTTCCTGCTGAAGAACCAGCTTATCTACCTGCGCACGAAGGGCTACGAGGTCCACGCCATGAGCAGCCCGGGACTCTGGCGCGCCGAGCTGGAGGCGGCGGGCCTCCGCTTCCACCCCGTGAGGCTCCTGCGCCGGTTCAGCCCTTTTTCGGACGTGCTCTCCCTTGTGGGGATGGTCCGGATCTTCCGCCGCGAGCGGGTCCACATCGTCCACACCCACATCGCCAAGGCGGCCCTGCTGGGCCAGGTGGCCGCCTGGATCGCTCGGGTCCCCCTCTCGATCAACACCATCCACGGCTTCCTGTTCACGGGCTTAAGGGGCGCCCTTCAGCGGTGGTTCTTCAGCAAGCTGGAGCGGCTGACGGCCCTGTTCGCGGCCGTGACCCTCTTCCAGAGCCGGGAGAACTACGAGGTAGCCTTGGCGGAGCGAATCTGCCGGCCGGACCGCGCCCGGCACATCGGCAACGGGATCGAGCTTGGCCTCTTCATTCCCCAGGCCTTCTCCGCCGAGGACATCCGCCGCAAGCGCCGGGAGGTGGGCCTGCCGGAGGACGCGGTCGTGGTAGGCATCGTCGGCTCCTATACCCGGCGGAAGGGTTACTTTGAATTTTATACCGCCGCCCGGACCCTAAAGGACCAGTTCCCCCACGTGTGCTTCCTGACCGTCGGGGCATCGCTGAGCCAGGGGGCGCGCAACCCCATTCCCCCGGACCTGGTGGACCGGTATGGGCTGCGGCAGCGGATGGTGAACCTGGAGGACCGGGCGGATATGCCGGAGCTATACGCCTCCATGGACATCGTCGTCCTCCCCTCCGACTGGGAGGGGCTGCCCCGCTGCCTGATGGAGGCGGCGGCCATGGCGAAGCCCATCGTCGCCTCCGACATCAGCGGCAACCGGGAGGTGGTGGAGGACGGTGTGAACGGCTTCCTCGTCCCACCCAGGGATGCGGGGCCCTGGCCGAGGCCATCGCCCAGTTAGTCCGGGAGCCGGCGCTGCGCCTCGCCATGGGAGCCCAGAGTCGCCACAAAGCAGAGCGGCTGTTCGACGAGCGCAGGGTGTTCGACACCATTGATGCCATCTACCGGGACCGGCTGGAGACGTTGCGCCCGGCGCCTGCCCCGGCAGAGGAGGCGGCAACCCTGCCTGGGGGGCGCCGGTGACGGCCGTGCCGCTGGCGATCCTGGGGGCCGGTGGGCACGCCAA
>JACQXP010000383.1 GCA_016208645.1 Candidatus Methylomirabilota bacterium
AATGATACTCCCCGCTCCACAGTCCCGTCAGGAAGGTCCGATAAGGAAGCACGGCTACGTTGCCGATCCTCCGGGTGCGGGGTTCGAGCGTCACGCAGAGGTAGCGTTTCAGGCGCTTTTCTTCCGCCAGGGCCTGCAAGGATTTGAGATCCTGCGGAGATACGGTCTCCTTGGCTTTGACCTCGATGGCCGTATGGTCGCCGAGGATGAAATCGACCTCGAACCCTGATGCGGAGCGCCAGTAGCCCAGCGGCTCGCCGGAGACGTAGTCGCGGTAACTCACGAGCTCGTGCATCAGGAAGGTCTCGAAGGCTTCGCCGAACTCGGGCGTCCCGGGACGAAAGATCCGTCCCTGCAAGCAGGCCACGACCCCCACATCGAAAAAGTAGTACTTGGAGGACGCGAGGGGTTTCCGCTTGATCGTCTTCCTCCACGCGGGCAGCTCGTACAGCACCAGGGTGTCCTTCAGGATGTCGAAATATTCGTAGATGGTCGTGCGGGCAACCTGTGCGTCACTGGCGATGTTAGTGAAGTTCACGATGGTCCCGTTGCAGTGGGCGGCCACCTTGAGAAACCGACTGAATGCCGGGACATTGCGCGTGGCCCCCTCCGCCACGACTTCCTGCTGCAGATACAGCCCGGTGTACGCCTGCAGGTCGGCCTGCGGATTGTCGGAGAAGTAGATCGAGGGGAGCAGCCCCCGTTCCACGGTTCGTTGCAGCTCGAACCGATCGCCCAGCTCCTGGGACGTGAGCGGATGCAGGTACTGGATTCGGGCACGACCCCCGAGGAGATTGATGCCGCCGCGCCGCAGCTTCCGGGCGCTCGACCCTGTCAGGAGAAAGCGGACCCCCCGGCTTTCAATCAGACGGTGCACTTCATTCAGGAGGCCCGGCAGGCGCTGAATCTCGTCAATCACCACCACGCGGTCTTCGGGGCCAAGCTCCTGGGCGATGCGACCCGGGTGCTGGTTGAGGGCCAAATATACCGACGTGTCGAGCAGATCGTAAACGCGCGCCGCCGGGAGCGTGCGGCGAACCAAGGTCGTCTTGCCGGTCTGCCGTGGCCCCAAGAGAAAGTACGACCGCTTCTGCAGCAAGGCGGGCAACTGCAGCAATCGAGGAACCCACTCGGACTGGGAGGAAGGAGCTGTCGTCATTGTCGTCATATAACATGCCAAATGACGATAGATATGTCAAGTTCTCAGCCATCCCACCCCTATGCGCCTCGCCTTGTCCTTCCTACACGATCTGGGGTAGCGCACGGGCGGCTCGACGAGACCTGCCGCCGAGCGTGGTCTGCCGGTGCCCCGACCTGAACCCCGGAGAGGCCGTGGGCAATGCGGAGGGGACCGCCGCCGGGAAACCCAACCCCGCCAAGATGCGAAGGGAGAAACCCTCCCGAGCAGTTATGACTTGACTGACAAGGCGGCCGAATCCGGTTCCGGGCGTTGACAGCGGCTTTGCGGCGGGACTAGAATCCGTTGACGATTGCCAGCAGTCGGGCCCCGCCCGTCAGGAAGGAGTATCGTCCATGCGCAACCTCAAGGTCAATCTCCTGGAGCTGGTCCGGCGCACCTCGGCCGAACTGCCCGACGACGTGGTGAACACGATCGTCAGCGCGGCCACGCAGGAACAGGAAGGCAGCAATGCCCAGTACGCCATGAACATCATCCAGAGCAACATTGACAAGGCCAAGCTGAAGTCGGCCCCGCTCTGCCAGGACACCGGCAGCATCCTCTTCTTCGTCAGGGCGCCCAAGGGGTTCGACCAGCTCGCCTTCGAGAAGGCCGCCCGGGAGGCCGTGGCGGAAGCGACGGCCAAGGGGTACCTGCGACAGAACTCCGTGGATTCCCTCACCGGGAAGAACACCGGGAACAACCTGGGTCCCGGGAGCCCCGCCATCCACTTCCACCAGCACCGGGGGACCCGGGTGGATGTCCGCCTGATCCTGAAGGGCGGTGGGTGCGAGAACGTGGGGGTCCAGTATTCGCTCCCCGACGTCCGGCTGAACGCCAACCGCGACCTGGACGGGGTGCGAAAGGTCATCCTGGATGCCGTGATCCAGGCCCAGGGCAAGGGGTGCGGTCCGGGCATCCTGGGCGTCTGCGTCGGCGGAGACCGGGCCACGAGCTACGTTCATTCCAAGGAGCAGCTCCTCCGCACGATGGACGACGTGAATCCCGAGCCGGCGCTGTCGGCGCTGGAGAAGGACGCCGTGGTCAGCGCCAACAAGCTGGGCATCGGCCCCATGGGATTCGGCGGGGCCACGACGCTCTTGGGGTGCAAGATCGGCGCGCTCAACCGGCTGCCGGCCAGCTACTTCGTCTCCATCTCTTACATGTGCTGGGCCTACCGGCGCCAGGGCTTCGTCCTCAACGACAGCGGCAAGATCGTGGAGTGGCTCTACTAGGGGAATTGACGATTGGTGATTGAGGATGTTCGATTGATCGAGTCAATCGGCAATCCGCAATCCAAAATCGAAAATCCAAACGGGGGCGATCATGATTCAGCTCATCGAGCCGTATACCGAGGACAAGATCCGCGCGTTGAAGATGGGGGACATGGTGCACCTGTCCGGCCTGGTCTACACCGGCCGCGACGCGGTTCACAAGTTCCTCCACGAGGGGGGCAAGCCGCCCGTGGATCTGCAGAACCAGATCATCTACCACTGCGGCCCCGTGGTCATCAAAGAGAAGGGCAAGTGGGTGGTCAAGGCGGCCGGGCCAACGACCTCGATCCGGGAGGAGCCGTACCAGGGCCACCTCATCGAGAAATTCAACATCCGGGCGGTGATCGGCAAGGGCGGGATGGGGCCCAAGACGCTCGAGGCCTGCAAGAAGGTCGGCTGCGTCTACCTGCACGCCATCGGCGGGGCCGCCCAGGTCCTGGCGGAGTGCGTGACCGACGTCCTGGGCGTCTGCCTGGAGGAGTTCGGCAGCCCCGAGGCCATCTGGGCCTTCCGCGTGAAGAACTTCCCCGCGGTGGTCACCATGGACGCGCGCGGCAACAGTCTGCACGCCGCGGTGCTGGAGCTGTCCAAGGAACGGTTGAAGCAGCTCGTGTGAGCCGCGGCCTCGCCACAGATCACGTTCGGGGGGCGACATCTTCGCCCCCTGTTTTCATTTCCGGGATTCCCCGGCTCACCGGGCGATGTGCAACGTTGAACCTCGAACCTTGACCATTGAACGTCGAGTATGGGTCGGTTCTTTCTCTTTGCCCTGCTGACCTGGATCACCGGCAACCCGATTCTGGCGGTGCTGGTCCTGATCGCCCTGTCCGCGCCGGGCTGGTGGGCCGGCTCTCGCTATGCCTGGAAGATGGGCCGGCGGATGCGCGCCTGGGGCGAGGCCGGACGGTTGCGCCGCGCCCTGGCCGTCAATCCCCACGACGTGAAGGCCCGAACGGAGCTTGGCGGGATCCTGGTGCGCCAGGGCCGCTTCCGCGAGGCGCGCGCCGAGCTAGAACAGGCCATGCCCCGTGCCGACGACCTGCCCGAGGCGAATTATGCCCTTGGCCTGTGCCTGCTGCACGATGGCGAGGTGGAGAAGGGCCGAGAATTGGTGGAGCGGGCCCTGGTCCTGAATCCGAAGTTCGGCTACGGGGAGCCCTACCTGCGGCTGGGGGATTTCCGGGCGGGCCGCGGCGAGTGGGGCCTGGCGGCAGAGCGCTACCGCCGGGCCACGGGGATCCATGGCTCCAGCGTCGAAGGCTGGTTCAAGCTCGGCCAGGCGCTGAATCACCTCGGCCAGCGGGACGAGCCGCGAACCGCGCTCCAGGAAGCCATCTCCTCTCACCGCACCGCCCCCTGGTACCAGCGGGCCGAGGGCCGCCCCTGGGTCCGCCGCGCCCGCCGCCTCCGTCGCTCAATCCGCTGATTCCCCAACATATCCGGGCCAGACTCTACTGACAGCCTTTCGGAATT
>JACQXP010000384.1 GCA_016208645.1 Candidatus Methylomirabilota bacterium
GAAGCGTCATCCAGCGGTTCGAGGCGCGGTACGGTCCCATCGGCCCCTACGTCCTGTACACCTACGACGCCATGGGGGTCCTGCTGCACGCGATCCGCGCGGCCAAGCCGCTGAGCAACTCCAGGGAGGAGTTGCGCAAAGTCCTGAAGGTCATGCACAGCAGCGCCTACGACGGCACCCTGGGGCATCTCCGCTGGGATAAGAACGGCGACCTGGCCGCTTCCCCCTACGTCGTCTACGTGACAAAGAAAGGCGGCAGCCTGCAGGGGTGGTTCGAGCAGGTCACCGCGATCTCCCCCACGGGGAACCGCGGGAATCCGAAAGCGCGCTGACGGCACCTGAGGCAACCACAGATGCACACAGATGAACACAGATGGAACTGTCCGAGGGGTCGGAAAGGAAGGGAGATTATCTGTGTGTATCTGTGTTCATCTGTGGTTACAAGAAGCGAGGTGAGGCAGGATGAAGACGCGCGTGATTCCGGTGGAACCGAAGAGTCCCCAGCCTGACGTCCTGCAACAGGCCTGCGAGATCCTGCGCCGGGGGGGCCTGGTCGCCTTCCCGACCGATACGCTCTATGCCCTCGGAGCGAACGCCCTGGACCCGGCCGCGATCGAGCGGGTGCTCACCGTGAAAGGCCGCCACCACGGCAAGCCTCTCAGCGTCCTGGTTCCCTCGGTGGAGGCGGCCGCGGCCCTGGCGGCAACCCTGCCGGACGGGACCCAGGCCCTCATGCGCGCCTTCTGGCCCGGGGCCCTGACCGTCGTGGTGAGGGCCTCCGCGAAGATTCCCTCCATCCTCACCGCGGCCACGGGAACGGTGGGGCTCCGGATGCCGGCCGGCGCCGTGGCGCGGGCCCTGCTCGCGGCCTTCGCCGGACCCGTCATCGGGACCAGCGCCAACAAGACCGGCGCGGCCGATCCCGCCGACGCCAAGACGGTCCAGAAAGCCATCGGCGGCCAGATTGACCTCGTCCTGGACGGGGGCCGCGTGGCCCTCGGCGTCCCGTCCACGGTGATTGACTGCACGGCTGAACCAGCCAGAATTCTCCGCGAAGGCGCCATCTCCCGGGCCGCCCTCCAGGCAAAGATCGCCCTGGTGTAAGGGTTCGAATTCCTTTCAGGCTCATCCAGCGATGCGTCCCCGCATCCACTTTCAACTTGACACCGGCTTCGGTAGTGCTACCGTCAGAGCACTTCAACTTCACGTGACCCTCCAGCGAGGATGCATTTTCGAACCTCCGAGTTCAGGGTTCATGGAATGGGTGAAACACCCATGGACGCCTGAGAGGATGAACAAATGACGAAGACGATCTACCTGACGTTCGACGGTAAGGTCTTCCGGCCGGAGGAGCCGGTCGAGCTAGAACCGGACACTCGGGTGCGGGCGATCATTGAGACGGCGGAGCGTGTCAGAGGCGGGCGGGGAGCCTTCCTTGAAACGGCGCGATCGCTGAACCTTGACGGTCCACCGGACTGGTCCAGCCGACTCGAGGAATATCAGGAGAGGAGATCAGACCGATGAAGTGGGAGGAGATCCGCAGGGAATACCCGGAGCAGTGGCTTTTGATCGAGTATCGGGAGCTGGATGCACATCTCAATGTGGTTGAAGGAGAGGTTGTGGCCCATTCGCCCAGCAAGGAGGAGATTTACAAGCGCTTGCTCGAAATCAAGGGAGGCAGCATCGCCATTGAATACACCGGTGCGTTTCCGAAAGAACTTGCCGTGATGTTTTAGGATGCCTCGGTATACGTTGGAACAGATCGGCTATCTGCTTCTCACGAAGGCAGCCGTCTGCGGCCCTGCGGGAGTGAGGATCGTCAGGCTGTTGGTTGATACGGGATCGGCCTATACCATCATGCCGCTGGAGGTCTTGGAGTCCATTGGCTGCAGCCCGGCTCTGAGTGCGGAGCGTGTGCGGATTATCACGGGAAGCGGCTATCTCATCGCCCCAAGAGTCCAGGTCTCATGGTTTCAGTGCCTTGGCCGGAAGGACGACAGGATGGAGGTCGTCGCCCATACGTTGCCCATCGGAAGTGTGGTTGATGGGCTCTTGGGGATGGATTTCCTCGGCCCGTCGGGGGCGAAGATCCTCCTCGCCGAGCGGGCGATCGAACTCCCTTCGCGGAGCGATCGGGCCAAGGGGGCATTTGGTGAATCTGCCTAACACTACAGCGGATGTTTTTTAGTAGACAAACCAAATGACCACATGTAACATGGCTGGCATTAGGGCGCGTGAGAGAGGGCCCCATCCGCTTGCCGAGAGGGAACGCAGCTTTCGGGAGCACAGGTGGCCTGCGCCTTGTGCCAGCACCGGGCTCAGCATGTCGGAACCTCTTCGATCCGGAAGCCACCTGCGCACCGCGCGGGACGAGTCTCCCCTCGACGCCTCGCCGATGCGCGGCGCGGTGCATACCGTGCCGCCGATTACGGTGCAGGTGGCGAGCCACTCGCCGGTGGAGCCGCTGTGGGATCAGTTGGTGCACGGCTATCATTATCTGGGGTACCGCAAGCTGTTCGGCCATCGGCTCAAGTACCTCGCGTTCCTCGAGGGCCGGCCCGTGGCGGCCCTGTCCTTCAGCGCCCCCGCCCGCACCCTGCGCGTGCGAGACCAGTGGATCGGCTGGTCCGCGGCGCAGCGGCAAGCCCACCTGGACCGCGTGGTCAACAACAGCCGGTTTCTCATCCTGCCTTGGGTAGAGATCAAGAACCTCGCTTCCCACGTGCTCGCCCAAACGCTGGCCCACCTCTCCCGGGATTGGGAGGCGCGGTTCGGGATGCGCCCGTGGCTCGTAGAAACCTTTGTCGATCCCGCCCGGTTTGCCGGCACGTGCTACCGGGCCGCCAACTGGCAGCGCCTCGGCCCGACGTTCGGCAGCGGCACACAGGGGAGGTGGTCCGTCTACCATGGCTCCGTCAAGGAGGTGTATGTCTATGCGTTAGAGCCGCGGTTCCGACAACTCCTCGGCTGCGAACAACAAGCCGACCGCCCCTCTCACCGTCCTCCACCCACGCTGAAAAAAGTGGAGGACCTGCACATGATCCTGCGGCATGCTGACTGGCATCCCGAGCTCGTTCCGTGGATGACGCTCACGGAAGCGGAGGTGGCCGGGATCGCCGACGAACTCCTGCAGTTCCACGCGCAGTTCCAGGCCTGTTTCGGCCGGACGGAGCACCGGCGCCTGGGCCTCGCGTACCTGGCCGGGCTGCTGAGCAACACCGCCGCCAAATCCGTCGAACCCATCGCCCTGGCGTTGCTGGATGCCAACGCCGTCCGGCCCCTCCAGCGCTTCATGAAATCCTACGGCTGGGACCACGCGGCGATGGAGGCGACGCATCACGCCCTGCTGGCGCAGACGCTCGCGGAGCCGGATGGGATGCTCACGGTCGATAGTTGCGAGTTCCCCAAGAAGGGGACCGAGTCCGTGGGCGTGGCCCGCCAGTACTGCGGGGCCCGCGGGAAAGTCGACAACTGCCAATCCGGCGTCTTCGTCGGCTACGCCAGCCGCAAGGGCTACGGCCTGGTCACCAGCCGGCTGTACCTGCCGGAGAGTTGGTTTGCCGACGACCACGCGCACCGCCGCCAGGACACCCGGGTCCCGGAGGATCTCGTCTTCCAGACCAAACCCCAAATTGCCCGGGCCCTCCTGGCGCGCCTCACCCAGACGGCCCTGTTCCCCGCCACCTGGATCGGCTGTGACGCCGTGTTCGGGGCCGACTGGGCGTTCCTGGACGCGGTGCCGCCGGGGACCTACTACTTTGCCGGCATCCGGTCGGACACGCTGGTCTTTCGCACGCGGCCGCGGGTCCGCGTGCCCCGGTACCGGGGGCGCGGGCGCAGGCCCACCAAAGCGCGCGTCACGCAGGGGCGAGCGGTTCCGGTCGCCCAGATCGCCAGGGCGAAAACCTGTCCCTGGACCCCGGTGGTGCTCGCGGAAGGGGCGAAGGGGCCCATCCGGACCGAGGTCGCCTGTCTCCGCGTCTACCCGGCCCAGGGCGGCCTGCCGCGCGAGTCCCCGGTCTGGCTGTTCCTGCGTCGCACGGAGGACGGGCAGCTCAAGTACGCCTTCTCGAATGCGCCGGCCGACGCCCCCCTGGCCGAGCTGTGCCGCGCGGCGACCCTGCGCTGGCCGATCGAGCAATGCTTCCAGGACTGGAAGAGCCAGGTCGGCATGGACCACTATGAGCACCGCTCCTGGCCGGCCTGGCACCGGCACATGCTCTACGTGTTCCTCGCCCTCCACTTCCTGCTGCGCCTGC
>JACQXP010000348.1 GCA_016208645.1 Candidatus Methylomirabilota bacterium
ACACCGCCGAGGCCGGGATGGAGGAGCTGGAGTAGAAGTGGCCGACGACCCCCCAGACGCCGTCCTGGCCCAGTTTCTCGGCGACGGCGACCGCCTGCCTCGGGTCGAACTGGTCATCCCCGACGGCCAGCTCGATCTTGCGGCCGAGTTTCACGGCCCAGTCGGCGATGGCCATCTCGGCGGCCTGGCGCATGGTCTGTCCCACCCGCCCCGCCTCGCCCGCCATGGGGATGACCAGGCCCAGCTTGACGGGCGGCAGCTCGCCTGCCCGGGTGGGGGCCGCCAGGCCCAGCACGAGGAGGAGCCAGCTCCACCGCATGAAATCAAGCACTCAGGCGCCTTCACCCAGGTAGGCGCGTTTGACTTCGGGATGCTCGTGCAACTCCACGGCCGAGCCTTGCAAGGCAATGGTTCCGGTTTCCAGGACATATCCGCGGTGCGCGATGGACAGGGCCATGGCGGCGTTCTGCTCCACCAGCAGGATCGTGGTCCCCTGGTGGTTGATGTCCCGCACCGTTTCGAAGATCTGTTCCACCAGGATGGGCGCCAGGCCCATGGAGGGCTCGTCCAGCAGGAGGATGCGGGGCCGGGCCATGAGGGCGCGGCCGATGGCCAGCATCTGCTGCTCCCCTCCCGAGAGGGTTCCGGCCACCTGGGACCGGCGCTCCTTCAGGCGGGGAAAGAGGGCGAAGACCCACTCCACGTCCTCCCAGATGGTCCCGTCGGATCGAAGATAGGCCCCCATCTCCAGGTTTTCGGTCACCGTGAGGCGGTTGAAGATCTTCCGCCCCTCGGGCGCGTGGGCGACGCCGCGGGAGACGATCTCGTGGGGCGGCAGGCCATGGACGGGTTCCCCCTCCAGCAGGACCCGGCCGCTTCGGGGTCGCAGCAGGGCCGATATGGTCTTGAGGGTGGTCGTCTTCCCGGCCCCGTTATTCCCCAGGAGAGCCACGATCTCCCCCTTCCCCACCTGGAGGGAGATCCCCTTCAGGGCATGGATCTCACCGTAGAAGACGTGGATATTCTCGATCTCAAGCATCCGCGCCGTCCGTCGCCTTGCCCCAGCGTTTCCGCCCCAGATAGGCCTCGATGACCCGGGGATCTTTCTGCACGTCGGCCGGATTGCCCTCGGCGATTTTCTCGCCGTAATCCAGGACCGTCACCCGGTCGGACACCTCCATGACGACCCGCATGTTGTGCTCGATCAGCAGGATGGTCAGCTCGTACTCCTGGATGAGCCGCCGGAGGAGCGCCATGAGGCTGCGGGCTTCTCCCTGGGTCATCCCGGCGGTGGGCTCATCCAGCAGAAGTAACGTCGGCGTGGAGGCCAAGGCCCGCGCCAACTCGAGGCGTCGCTGCTCGCCATAGGGGAGGTTCTTGGCCAGCTCATTCGCCTTGCCCGCAAGGTCCACAACGTCCAGCAGCCTGGAGGCCTGGCTCAAGAACAGGGATTCCTCCTGCCGGAACCGAGGAGTCCGGGTCAACACGGACGGCATGGAGAGGGAGATGCGGCTATGCATCCCCACCAGGACGTTCTCCACCACGGTCATGTTGGCGAAGAGCCGGATATTCTGAAAGGTGCGGCAGATGCCCAGGGCGGTGATCTGATCCGGGCGGAGCCCCAGGATGGGGCGCTCCTTGAAAGCCACCTCGCCCCCGTCAGGGGGATAGATGCCCGTGAGGACGTTGAAGAAGGTTGTCTTGCCCGCCCCGTTGGGACCGATGATGGAGGCGATCTGTCCTTCCTTCACCAGGAAGTCCACCTGGCTCAGGGCCGTCAGGCCGCTAAATCGCTTCGTGACTTCCCGGGTCTCGAGGAGCGTACCCACCTAGCCGCCTCCAAGCTCGCGGGTCCGGCGCCGGGCCGGCAGGATCCCCTGCGGGCGGTAGATCATCATCAGGACCAGGATGAGGCCGAAGATCATCCGCTCGTACTTGGCCGGTTCGAGCTGGGTCGGGAGGTTGGCCAGATTGTAGCCGAGGATGGTGACGCCGGCGTTCCGGAGTTCATTCAGCCAGAGGGAGAGTCCCTTCAGCACCTGGAGGTTCAGCACCGTCACGACGGTGGCCCCCAGGATGGCACCGGGGATGGATCCCATGCCGCCCAGGATCACCATGGCCAGGACCCCGATGGACTCCAGGAAGGTGAAGGACTCGGGGTTGATGAACACCTGTTTGGCACTGAAGACCACTCCCATGGCGCCGGCGAATGAGGCACCGCACGCGAACGCCAGAAGCTTCATCCGGACCAGGGGGACACCCATGGCCTGCGCCGCCACCTCGTCCTCGCGGATCGCCTCCCATGCCCGCCCGATGTGGGAGTCTTCCAGCCGCTGGTTGACCAGGATGACGACCCCAACGATCAGCAGGACCAGGAAGTAAAAGTAGAGCGGGTAGAGGGCCGGGGGCGAAGCGTGGATTCCGACTGCCTCCAGAGCGGGCTGGAAAAACAGCGGGGGCCGGACGATGGGCGTGATGCCCTTGGGACCGTTGGTGAGGTTGATGGGCTTGTCCAGGTTGTTGGCCAGGACGCGGATCACCTCGCCGAAGCCCAGGGTGACGATGGCCAGGTAATCGCCCCGCAGCCGAAGGACGGGGAGCCCCAGCAGGATTCCAGTCGTGGCGCCCGTGGCCACCGCCAGGAACAGGAAAACGAAGAACCACCATCCGCCCAGCGGGAAGTGGGCCAGCCACTCGGAGATGAACTGCCCCGCCTGGGGCGACCCGAAGATGGCCCAGGTGTAGGCACCCACAGCGTAGAAGGCCACATAGCCAAGATCCAGCAGCCCGGCCAGGCCGACGACGATGTTGAGACCCAGCGCCAGGGCGATGAATATCCCTACCTGTATGGCCACTTCCATGTAATAGCCGTTGATCGTCCCGAGAATCGGCATCAGGACCCCCAGGGTCAAGACGCCGAGGCCGCCTTTCAGCCGGGGACCGATCCTGGCCAAGTAGAGAAGGAGGATGGAAGCCTGAAAGAGCAAAAAGGCGATGATCGAGCGAGGGTAGTGGACCACGGCGAAGGACGACAGGCCAATGACGGCAACAACGAGAGCCGTTGCCGGCCAGGGTCGGTTGAGCACCGCGGTGAGCCAGGCCACCTAGGTCCGCTCCCTCACGACTTCCCCCAACAAGCCCTTTGGACGGAAGATCAGGATCAGGATCAGGATGGAGAAAGCGAAGATGTCCTTGTATTCCGCCCCGAAGGCCCCCCCGGTGAGCAGGGACAGGTACGAGGCCGAAAAGGCCTCCAGGAGCCCCAGCACCAGCCCGCCCATCATGGCGCCGGGGATGTTTCCGATCCCGCCCAGCACGGCGGCGGTGAAGGCCTTAATACCCGGGATGAATCCGGTGTACGGGTTGATCAGGCTGTACTGGACCCCGAAGAGGACGCCCGCCGCGCCGCCCATCGCCCCGCCGATCAGGAAGGTGAGGGAGATCATCCGGTTGACGTTGATCCCCATCAGGCTGGCGGTGGCCTGATCTTCCGCCACGGCCCGGATGGCCTTCCCCACCTTGGTCCGGTTCACGATCAGGTGGAGGGCCCAGAGCATCAGGAGCGCGGCCGCGATGACCACCAGCGACTTCACCGAAACGTCAATCGTCTCGGTGAGCTGGAAGCGGAAGTTGAGCTGATCCATGGTGGGATAGACCAGGTTGAAGTCGTTGCGCCAGATGCTCTCGAAGAGGCGGATGGCGTCCTGAAGGAAGAAGGAGACCCCGATGGCGGAGATCAGGGGGATCAGGCGGGGGGCGCCGCGCAGCGGCCGGTAGGCAAGTCGCTCGACGATGACGGCCAGAATCCCGCTGGCGGCCATCCCCGCCAGGAGGAGCAGCATCAGCACCAGGAACGGGGAGAGGGAGTCCA
Organism: Candidatus Methylomirabilota bacterium; assembly: GCA_016208645.1. Lineage (GTDB taxonomy): Bacteria > Methylomirabilota > Methylomirabilia > Methylomirabilales > 2-02-FULL-66-22 > 2-02-FULL-66-22. Next base: position 3,872 of record JACQXP010000348.1, read on the forward strand.
ATATCCCGACCGACTTGAGGGTCAGGAGGATCTCCACGCCTACGAACGCCCCCAGTACGAAGATCTCGCTGTGGGCGAAGTTGATGAACTCCAGCACCCCGTAGACCATGGTGTAGCCCAGGGCGATGAGCGCGTACATGAAGCCCAGGATGAGGCCGTCCAGCAGTACCTGGGGAAAGATGGCGATCAGCAGCGGGTAATCCATAGGATCGAATAAGAAAGGGGAAGGGCCCTCTCAGGCCCCTCCCCTTCCCGTGCGCATGTGTGTCTGCCTACTTCTTTAG
>JACQXP010000349.1 GCA_016208645.1 Candidatus Methylomirabilota bacterium
CTGCCCGACGGAGAAGAGGCCGCGCTGTACGGGGTTGTAGCTGGTGACCTGCAGAAGATCGTCACCCACCCGCACCTGGTATTCCGCTTTCTCGCCCAGGAACGTCCGGGACACGATGGTGCCCGGGATCCCACCCACCGAATCGCCCCTCTCCTCGATCCTCTCCCCACCGCACCCAAAGGGTACCCGGTACCCGGGGAGAGGAGAAGGTGAGGGGGACGCCGGTCGCAGCTCGATCACCTCGGGACGGACGACCAGGCGGACGATCTGCCCCCCGGTGACGCGCGCGGCGTCCCCCGAGAGGCGGAGATGCCGACCGGCCACCTCCAACTCGATCCCGCCTGGGCCGGCGGACTGCACGCGCCCGGAGAGCAGGTTCGTCCGGCCGATGAACTGCGCCACGAATTCGGAGTCCGGGCGACGGTACAGGTCCTCCGCCGTTCCCTCCTGCACGATCTGCCCCTGGTGCATCACCGCGATCCGGTCGGAGATGGCCATGGCCTCTTCCTGGTCGTGGGTCACGTAGACGGCGGTGATGTCGAGGCGCTTCTGCAGCTCGCGCAACTCCCCCCGCATGTGCACCCGCAGCCTGGCGTCCAGGTTCGACAGGGGCTCATCGAAGAGCAACACCCGGGGCCGGATGACGATGGCCCTGGCCAGGGCCACGCGTTGCTGCTCCCCGCCCGAGAGCTGGTTGGGGAACTGGCGGTCGTAGCCCTGCAGGCCGACGAGGGCCAGGACGTCCCCCACGGCCCGGGCGATGTCCCCCTCCGATTGCCGCTGGACGCGCAGGCCATAGGCCACGTTCTCGAAGACCGACAGGTGGGGGAAGAGGGCGTAGTTCTGGAAGACGAAGCCGATGTTCCGCCGGTTGGCCATGAGGTCGGTGACGTCCTGCTCACCGATGAAGACCCGCCCCGCGTCGGGCTGTTCGAACCCGGCGATCATCCGGAGTGTCGTCGTCTTGCCACAGCCTGACGGACCCAGGAGGGTCAGGAACTCCGCGGGCTGGACCGTGAGGCTGACGTCACGGACCGCATACACCTCGCCCTTCACCCGGTGCGCGAACCGTTTGGAGATGCCCTCGAGTCGAATGCCCACCGCGCTCACGTCAGCCTCCCAGGATGCTGGTCACTTCCAGGGCTCCCGGCGTGCGGAACCGCCGGAGCAGGCCGCTGATCGCGGCAATCACCACAAAGACGATGACGACGACCAAGACCGAGAACGCGGCGGCCGGCCCCAGGGACAGCTCGGTCATGTTCTCCAGGATGCGCACCGTGATCAGCGTCCAGTTGATGGACACCAGGAAGATGGTCGCGCTGATGGCGGTCATGGAGCGAATGAAGACCACCCCCAGGCCCGCGAAGAAGGCCGGGAGGATGAGGGGCAGCGTGATGCGGCGAAAGGTGGTCCCGCTCTTGGCCCCCAGCCCCTGCGAGGCCTCTTCGATGCTGGGGTCAATTTGCTGGAGGAGCGCCACGGTGGCCCGGATGCCCGTGGGGCTGTAGCGGAACACGTAGCAAGCCACGATGATGAGCGCGGTCCCCGTCAGGACGATGGGCGGGTCGTTGAAGGCGATGAGATAGGCGATCCCCACGATGGTCCCGGGGAGGGAGTAATTGATCATGGAGACGATCTCCATGGCCTGACGGCCCGGGAAGATCTTCTTGGCCACCAGGTAGCCCAGGAGGATGCCATACAAACCCCCCAGAGGCATCCCCGCCCCCGCGATGGTCAGGGTGTCGCGGATGGCCTTGAGCCCCTCGGTGAAGATGACCTGGTAGTGGCGGAGCGTCCAGGCGTGGTTGGCGCCCAGGGCCACCACCACCGAGGCATACAAGAGCAGGACGTAGAAGTAGAGGATCACCCCGGCCAGGAGCAGGCAGGCGGAGAGCAGCGGGGCGCGGGCCCACGGGGCCAGACTCTTGATGGTGGTCTGGGCGCCCACCTTGCCCGTGATGGTCACGTAATACCTCCGGCTCACCCAGTAGCGCTGGAGCAGGTAGACCACCAGGGCGGGCACCAGCAGGACGAAGGACAGGACGGCCCCGCCCTTCAGGTCGAAGAGACCGGTGATCTGGAGGTACGCCTGCGTGGGCAGGACGGGGAAGCTGTTGCCGGCCAGGATCAGCGGCGTGGCGAAGTCGGCCAGCGATGCGGCGAAGAGGAGGAGGAACGCATTGGCCAGGCCCGGCACCGTGAGCGGCAGCGTCACGGTCCGGAACACGCGCCAGCGCGAGCCGCCCAGGCTGAAGGCCATGTCCTCGACGTTGGGGTCAATGGCGGCCAGGATCGGCTTGAGGGTGAGATAGGCGATGGGGAAGTAGGTGAGCGTCTCGGAGAAGAGCGTGCTGTGCAGGCCGTAGACGGTGAATCCCTTGATGCCCAGCAGGTGATAGGTGATCAGCCCTCGCGGCCCGAAGGAGAAGATCATGGCGATAGCGGAGGTGAAGGGGGGCGAGACGAGGGGCAGAAGCGAGGCGGCATCCAGGGCCGTGATCCAGGCCCGCGACAGGTTGGTCCGAACGGCGGCGAAGGCGTACAGGAACCCCAGCACCGTCCCGCAGAGGCCGACCAGGGCCGCCAGGAGCAGGCTGTTCCAGAAGGCCTGCCTGTGGTTCCCGTCCCGGAGAATGGCGAGCAGATTCCCGAGAGTGATCTGCCCCCCGTCGAGGAAGGTGCGGGCCAGGAGTTTCGCCAGCGGGAACAGGATGAAGAGGGCCAGGAGCGCCCACAGGACAACGACCGTGGCGAAGAGCGCGGGGTCCCTGAGCGTCCGGCGCCACCCGTCCATCCGGGCGGCCGCGATGCTGGTCACAGGCGATGCCCCCAAAAAATGAGGGGACCGGCAGGCCGGGAGCCGTCGCCGCCGGTCCCCCCTCGGGTGGAAGGAATCCCCACTACTTCGGGTTCAAGACCTCGTTGATCCAGCGCTCCACGATACGCTTCCGGTTGGCCCCCGCGAAGGCATCGTCTATGGGGAAGATCTTGGCCCCCTTCAGGACCTCGGCCAGGCTCGCCTCGACCTTCACCTCGGGGTGGGCCGGGACGAAGTTGATCTTGTACTTGGCGAAGAGCGACTGCATGGCGGGCGAGGCAGCCCAGTCAATCAGCTTCTTCCCCAGTTCGGGGTTCTTGGCCCCCTTGAGGAGGGCGATGGCCTCGGCCGACGTGCCGATCCCCTCCTTGGGGAAGCTGATGGTGACGTCGTATCCCTTGGCCTTGGTGTCCAGGGCGTCCACGATGAAGAAGATCCCCGCGCCGGCCTGGCCCAGGCCCACCGGCAACGTCCCGCCGCCACCGCTCTTGGTATAGAGCTGGACGTTGGGCCGCAGCTTCTTCATGAAGTCGAAGGCCTTCTCCTCGTCCCGACCATAGACCTCCAACACGGAGAAGATGCGGGTCACGGCCGTCCCCGAGGTGCGGGCGTCCGCCATCTGGATCATGTTCTTGTATGCCGGATCCAAGAGGTCGGCCCACGAGGCCGGCGGCTTGAGGTTGTGCTCCTTCAGGAACTTGGTGTTGCTCATGAAGACCAGCGGGTCGTCGGCGATGGCCACCCACTGCCCCTCGGAGTGCCTGAAGCGGGTCGGCAGGACGTTGAAGGACGGGGGCTTGTAGGGCTCGAAGATCCCTTCCTTGATGCCGGCCGCGTGGGTCTCCACCGGGCCGCCGAAGAGCACGTCCACGCGCGGGTTGTTCTTCTCGGCGATCACGCGGGCCAGCGCCTCGCCGGAGGAGAAGCGCACGAAGTTCACCTTGATGCCCGTGGCCTTCTCGAACTCCTGGAACATGGGGCGCGCCCAGTTCTCCGGCCAGATGGAGTAGGCGTTCACCGTGTCGGCGGCGACCGCGGGGGCGGCGCCCCATCCCAGAACACAGGCCAACAGGAACGGGATGGCCAGCCGGGACAACCGTGAGCCGAAACGTGGCATGGCAAACCTCCTTCCGTGGATGTCGGAATACTTACATGCCCGCGATCTTCGCGGTGCGGCGGACCACGTCGAACAGATTATCCTCGGCGATCACGTGGCCCGTCATTTTCTTCTTGCTGTTGGCGATGACCTTGCGCCCGGCTTCGGACTTGTCGAGGTTCACCAGGGCCATCCGGCGTGAACGTTACCAGAAGCTTTGGGGAGGTGTCAATCTATGAGCAGAAGCAATTCTCCGACAGGCCGAATTGACCCGCTGTAGTCCGCATGTTACAGTCCTCCGTCACCGCCACGGTTCTGGCTCTTCTGATGGGAAGCGGAGCGGCGTTGGCCGAAAGGCAGCCCGAGCAGGCCCCGTCGAATATTCGCAGCCTCAGTGTCGAGGAGATCCGCGGACTTCGGGACGGCGAGGGGATGGGATTGGCCCGCCCGGCGGAGCTGAACGGGTACCCAGGACCAGCCCACGTGCTGGACGCGGCCCGCGCTGGAAAGATCCACCTGTATGCCGAGCAGCGGCAGGCCCTTGAGCGGATCCACGCGGCCATGAAGGTCGAGGCGCAGGCTCTGGGTCAACAGATCCTTGACCTCGAGGCTCTTCTGGAGGCGGGATTTCGGGCGGGACGCATGGCCGAAGCAGATCTGGCCCGGCAGGTCGAGGACATCGGACGGAAGCGGGCGGCCCTCCGCCTGACGCATCTCCGGGCCCATCTGCTGACCGCAGGCCTGATGACCGCGGAGCAGATCGAGCACTACTACCAGTTCCGGGGAGTTGCTACGGAATCCCCGGAGCGCGGCCATGGCCATTGACGCGAGAGAATCGGGGGGTTGCGTGAAGACGGTGATTGCCGGTGCCGGGGCGCTGGGGAGCGTCCTCGGAGGATATTTCGCCCAGGTGGGAGCCGATGTCACCCTCATCGCCAGGAAGGCCCACGTGGAGGCGATCCGGG
>JACQXP010000350.1 GCA_016208645.1 Candidatus Methylomirabilota bacterium
CGACGCGGCCACGGTCTGCCCGACGTCCACGTTTCGCGAGACGACGACGCCGTCCACGGGGGCGCGGATGAAGGTGTGATCCAGGTCCACCTGGGCCTGGTCGAGGGCGGCCTGCTTCTGCCTCACCTGGGCCTCGGCGGCGGTGAATTGCGCCTGGGCCACTTCCAGCGCCGCCTCCGACGCCCGCAGGCTGGCCCGCGCCGCATCCAACTGTGCCACGGCCGAGTCAAAGGCGGCCTGGGCCGAGTCCCGCTCCTCCTGGGAGATGCCGCCCTCGCGGAAGAGGCGCACCCAGGAATCGAACTTGATCCGGGCGTCGCGGACGGCCACCTCTTGCCGGACGACGTTGGCCCGGGCGTTCGCCACATCCGCCTGGGCCCGCGCCACGGCCGCACGCTGGTTCAGGACGGCCGCCCGGAAGCTTTCCAGGTCCGCCTTGGCCTGGTTCACCTTGGCCTCGAAGATGTCCGGGTCGATCCGCGCGATCAGCATGCCCTTCTTGACGGGGGAGTTGAAGTCCACCAGGAGTTGCTTGATCGTCCCGGAGACCTGGGTCCCGACCTGGACGGTGATCACCGCGTTCAGGGTCCCGGTGGCCGAGATGGTGGACAGGATGTCCCCCCGCTCCACCGGTGCGGTCCGGAACGCAGCCTTGCGGTTCCCGTTGCCGAACCAGAAGAAGCCCGCGACGCCGCCGAGGACCAGGACGGCCAGGATCAAGACGAGCACCAGCTTACGACGCGTCATCCGGAGTGTGCCCCTTCCTCGGTGAATACAGCCGATTTGCCCCAGTCTAGTCAGGAGTCGAGGGCATGTCAAAACCTATCGTCATGAGGACCTCCTTCCCACGACGACCCCCGTCAGGGGCCCTTGGATGCCTTGCCTTCCGGGGCGGCGCGAGAACGCCAGCGTTCCGCCCGGCGCTCCCATTCCTTCTCCAGGACCTCGAACTTCGCCTGCTGTTCCGAGCTCAGGATCGCCCGGATCTTTTCCCGGCTGCGCCCGCGGATCTCACGGATCCGGGGAGCCATCTCCTCTCGGAGGCGGGCGAACTCCTGGCCGGAATCCCGCAGGATGACCTCCACCTGCTGGCCCTGGTCCGGGCGCAGGTCCAGTTCCCGCGTCAAGCGCGTGAGCTGGAACTCCTGAAACCGGGCCGGGTCCCTGCGCGGACCCCACCACCCGCTCCGCGCCTGGTAGAGACCGTATCCCAGCGCACCGGTGGCGATGCCCAGCAAGAAGGCGAGGAGCAGAAGCAGGGCGCCCTTCACGCGCGTCGTCATGTCCCGCCTCCTTCCATTACGGCCGCCAGGACTGCGTCCAATTCCGGGGGTGCGGGCTCCAGGACCAGTCGCTCACCGACCGACAGCCCCTCGACCGGCATCAGCCCGGTGGGGGCGGGCACGGCGCTGGCCTGGTAGAGAGCCAGCAGCAGGACAACGGTGGCGGCGAAGGCCGGCACCAGTCCCCATCCCAGCCGCCACAGGTCCGCATCAGCGCGCCGCGACCTGGCTCCGGGCAGGGCCGCCAGGACCTGGCTGGCAAACCTGGCCGGTGGTTCCGGTGTGTCCGTCGCGGCAGCCAGAATGCCCCGGGTGACGCGCGCGACGGTCAGCCACCGGGCGCAGGCCGGACACCCGGCCAGATGGTCGCGGATCCCCGACGGAAGCTCGGCCGCGGGAAGCACCCCCAGTTCCACCATCCGCTTGGCGATCTCTTCACACGATCCCATCGTGGTTCACCGCCCCCGATCCTGCATCCCGAGTCCCAACGCCAGGACGGCCCTGCGGAGCGCCCGGCGGGCCCGATGGAGGCGGATTCGCGCGGCCAGCGACGAGCACCCCATGGCCCGCGACACCTCGGCCCCCGAGAAGCCCAGGGCATCGGCCAGGATCAGCACCTGCCGATCCTTCGGCGCGAGAGACGCCATGGTACGATCGAGGAGGTCCCGGACCGCCGCCCGGTCCGCCGGATCCGCGCCCGCAGCCAGGTCCCGGACCGCGCCTTGCTCGGCCGAGGAGAGGTCTTCCCAGGCCACCTCGCTGGTGCGCCTCTTCCGGCGCAACCGGTCGTAGCTGGCCCGGGTGGCGATGCGGGCAATCCACGGGCAGAAGGGTGCCCCGGCACGAAAGCCCGGGAGCCCTTCATAGGCCCGAAGGAAGGCCTCCTGGGCCGCATCCTCCACGTCCTCGCGGTTCCGAAGAAAGCCGCCCACGATGCGGAACACCAGCCGCTGGTACCGCTGGATGAGGGCCCCGAAGGCCTCTCGCTCCCCTGCCAGGGCCCGCTGGACCAGGACGCTGTCGTCGGGATCATCGGCCTTCCCTTGCCACCCAGGCGGCCTGGTCATCGGTTCATCTCTAGAATACGCGTGGTGGCCCGCAATTGTTTCAGTGTCCTGTGACCGAACATGCGGATGGTCGGAACGGCAAAGGCCCCTGCCCGGGCCGGGGACCTATCGGAGGGGAAGCGCTTCAACCCAGGGAGAATCCTGCGAGGCGAGCGAGGAGGGCCAGGGCCACCACCAGCGTGGCGCCGCCGACGATCCACAGACCCACCCGGAGGCGTCGCCCCCAGCGCACCCGGCGGTGGGCGCGCGCGCGGCGACGTGCCTCTTCTTCCAGCTTGCGCAACTCGGCGGGAGGGCGCGGCATTGGCGATACGGCACTCCCTACACGATCCGCGCCCGAAGCCGGGAGCTGGCGAAATCCACGCCCATGACCATGGCCACCAGCACCAGGAGTACGGCTGAGGCCGCGGGATAGTTGATCATCCGGAGGTAGGTCTGGATGTAGAACCCGATCCCCCCCGCCCCCACGAAACCCAAGATGGTGGCGGCCCGGATGTTCGTCTCCAGCCGGTAGAGGACGTACGAGGCAAAGAGGGGCAGCACCTGGGGCAGGATGCCGAAGCGCAGGACCTGCAGGCGGGTCGCGCCGGTGGCAGAGATCGCCTCCACGGGCCCGGGCTCGATCCCCTCGATGGCTTCGGAGTACAGCTTGGCCAGGGTCATGACGGTGTAGGTCACCACCGCCAGGATGCCCGGGAACGGCCCCAGCCCCACGGCCGCCACGAAGAACAGGGCGTAGACCATGGTGTCAATGCTGCGGAAGAGGTTGAGGAGCGCCCGTGCCGGGTAGAAGATCGAGGGCCGGACCACGTTCCGTGCCGAGAGGAAGCCCAGCGGCAGGGCCAGGAGCGCCGCCACCGTCGTCCCCACCACCGCGATCTGGAAGGTCTGCAGCGCGCCCGTGAGCGCGCTGCGGAGGACGGAGAGGTCCGGCGGGACCATGCGGCGGAGGAAGTCCGCCATCCAGGGGAGGCCCCGCAGGAAGCGGGGCAGGCTCACCTCCGTGGCCGCCAGGAACCACACGTACACCGCCAGGATGGCGAGCGTGAGGCCCGCGCGTCTGATCCCGCGACTCACCGCACTCCTCCTTCGTAGATCTCCTCCACGATGTCCGGCGTGATGGCCCCGGGTGGCCCGTCGAAGACCACGCGCCCCTCCCGCAGGCCCACGATGCGCGTCCCGTAGGTCAGGGCCGTCTCCAGCATGTGCTGGCTCACCACCAGCGTCAGCCGCCGCTCCACGTTGATCCGCTGGAGGATGCCCATGATGCTCTCGGTCAGCTTGGGGTCCAGGCTGGCGGTGGGCTCGTCGGCCAGGATCACCTTGGGCTCCTGGGCCAGCGCCCGGGCGATGGCCACCCGCTGCTGCTCCCCGCCGGAGAGGGTGTCCGCACGGCGCGAGGCGAACTCCTCCAGTCCGACCTGGCGCAGGCAGTCCAGGGCCAGCGCCCGATCCCGCCCGGGGAACCGGCCGACGAGGCTGGAGAATCCGGGGACGTGGCCCAGGCGTCCCGCCAGGACGTTCTCCAGCACGCTGGCCCGCCTCACCAGGTTGAACTGCTGGAAGATCACCCCGATCTGCCGCCGCACGGATCGGAGCGCCTCGGGCGGCGCCCCCGTCACGGGCGACCCGTTCAGCACGACGTCGCCCGCCGTCGGCTCCACCAGGCGGTTCAGGCAGCGGAGCAGCGTGGTCTTCCCCGCCCCGCTCTGCCCGATGATCATGACGAACTCGCCGGCGGCGATGTCCAGGCTTACCCCGGCCAGGGCCAGCTTGTCGGGCGGGAACACCTTGCGAAGGCCGCGGATGCGGATCATGGGAAGCAGAAAACCTCAACCAATGCAACCGCAGACACCCAGCGCCAGCGCTGGGTACCCGGCAGATACACGCCGATGGTTCATTCCGGGAGGATCAGGGGGAGAGATCATCATCTGCGTCCATCTGCGTGTATCTGCGGTTCCACGTCGTGATTTATGCAGGGGGTCAGCGTTTGGGCGGAGCCAGCCCCAAGAGGTCCACCGCCTCGCGCACCGGGTCGAAATCGGCGTCCGTCGCCTCGGCCAGCCCGTCCACCGCGTAGAGGCGCTTCAGGAGCGGCCGGCCGACGGGATCGTTGAGGGACAACAGGGCGGCCTTCACCCGCTGGACAAGATCCGGCGCCAGGCCCTCCCGGACGCAGGCCCCGTCGTTGGGGATGGGCGGCGTCTCGGCGATGAAGGTCAAGTGCGCGCGCTGGGCCGGATCCTTGAGGAGGGTGTCCGGCGCGTGCGGGTAGGAGACGGCCACGTCCACCTGGCGCCGCAGGACGGCGTGCAGGACCGCATCGTGCGCCCCGGAAAAGACGGCGTCCTTGAAGAACGTCTTGGGGTCTTTCCCCTTCACCAGTCCCCGCTTCATCAGGAACACCATCGGGTAGATGTAGCCCGAGGTGGAGGCCGGGTCCACGAAGGCGATGGTTTTCCCCCGGAGGTCGTCCAGGGTCCGGGGTCCGCCCTCTTTCAGGACGAAGAAGCGCGCGGTGTAGGTGGCGCTGCCGCCGCGGATGCTCTTCACCAGGATCCGCGCCCTGGCCTCCCGGTTGGCCAGGACGTAGGCGACGGGATGCACGAAGGCCAGGTCCACGGTCCCGTTGCGCAGCGCCTCGATGACCCCGGCGTAATCGGCGGCCACGTAGAGCTTGATCGGCAGGTCCAGCCGCTTGCCGAGTTCCTGGGCCAGGGCCGTGCCCGCCTCCTGGAGGAGCGTCGGGTCCTTGGACGGGGTGAGCGCCAGGGTGATCCCGGCCGCCGC
>JACQXP010000316.1 GCA_016208645.1 Candidatus Methylomirabilota bacterium
CTGGCAGGGAGTACTGCGTGTGGCCCACAGGCTGCCGTTGAGGGCCTGGCCGGGAAGGCCGGGCATGTTGCTTCCTGTTGCACGCTGTCGGTGCATTTCGGTGTCAGCCACGCCGACCAGACCGTCACCACGTTCTCTTACGACCCGACGGGAAACTGCACCGCGGTCCTCACCCAGACCGGTCCACGCCACTCGCCGCTGACGGCCAAGACTGAGTATCACCGCGACGCCCTCGGGCGCATCTGCAAGATCGTCAGTCCCTCGGGGTCCTGCGTCCAGCTCACCTACGATCCCGCGGGCAACGTCATCCGCCTCGACGAGGGCAAGGACGGCAACCTGAGGACCACGTTCCTGGAGTACGACGCGGCCAACCGCCTGGTCCTCCAGCTCAACCCGGACCAGTCCCGCACGCGCTTCGTCCACGACGCTGGGAACCGGCTCATCGAGCGGACAGTGGCCTACGGCACCTCCGAGGCCGCCACGACCAGCTACGAGTACGACGGCCTCGACCGGCGCACCCGGATGACCACGCACTCCTCGTCCGGGGCCTCTGAGGTGGTCACCTACGGCTATGACCCCAGCAGCAACCTGACGTCGCTCACCAACGGCCGCGGCAAGCGCTGGAGCTTCCGCCACGACCTGCTGGAGCGGCTCATCGAGGCCACCGACCCGCTCGGACGGGTGACGGGTTACCGGTACGAAGTCGAGGACCGACCCGGGGGAAAGGTCGAAGTCGTCACCAGGACGCTCAACGGAGTCCCGCGCGTGCGGACGACCTACGATCTTGCGGATCGGCCGGCAAGGGTGGAGTACTTCTCGGCCGCGGGGACGCCACAGGAGACGGTGACGCTCGGCTACGATCCGTTCGGCAATGTCCTGAGCTGTTCGAGCACCAACGGGACCGGCATCGTCCGGGAACTCGATTCTATGGACCGGGTGTTGGCCGAGACGCGGGCGCATCTGGGCAAGACGACGCGGCTCACCTACGACCTCGCGGGGAACCGCAGGACGCTCTCCATCGACGGGATGCCGGCCGCCAGCCGGACGTACACCTGGGATCCCGCCAACCGGCTCACCCGCATCGACGGCCCCGGCAGTGCGACCGTGGGGTTCGAGTACGACGCTCACGACCGGCGCTCGCGAGCCACCCTGGGTAACGGCGTGACCGTGGACTACGGGCACGACAGCGCTGGGCGGATCGAGCGGCTCACGTACAAGCGCTCGGGTTCTCCGTTCTTCACGCTCTCCCTGACCTACGACCTCCGGGGCAACGTGCGCACGCGCACCCGCGACGACGGCACGGTCCGCACGGACACCTTCACCTACGACAACCTCGACCGCCTGACCGCGGCGCTGTACGGCGACGGGACCTCCGAGGCGTGGGAGCACGACGCGAACGGGAACTGGACGCGGGTGACCTCCGGGGCCGAGACGCGCGACTTCACGGTCGACGAGGCCGACCAGTACGTGCGCGTCGACGGTCCGGGGACGGCTTCGGTCTCCTACCAGTTCACCACCGCCGGCGAGTGGAGTCTGAGCCAGGTAGCGGGCACCACTCGGCCAACCCTGTACGGCTGGAACCCGGTCGGTCAGCTCGTCTCCGTGGTCGCCGCGGACAGCACCCAGCTCTCGCTCGACTACGAACCCGCGGCAGTCGGCGGTCTGCGGTGGCGGTCGACGATGGCCGGGGGCACGTTGACGCAGACGCGGACCCTGTGGGACGGGGACGGCAGCGTGCTGGCCGAGCTGGACCCGGACAACCACGTCACTCGGCTCTACGTGAACGGGACGCGGCTCGACGAGGTGTTCGGGC
>JACQXP010000317.1 GCA_016208645.1 Candidatus Methylomirabilota bacterium
CACCTGAAGGCGCTGACGGAACAGGCTTACTACGCCGAGCAGACGAAGGCGGCCGCCCCCATCAAGGTCCTGGGCAGCTTCATGGCGGTCGTGATGGCCATTGGGGCCAGCTTCGCGGTGATGAACACCATGTACGCCGCCGTCGCGCGTCGCAGCCGCGAGATCGGGATCCTCAGGGTCCTGGGATTCCGGCCGGGGAGCATCCTGCTCTCCTTCCTGACCGAGTCGCTGCTCCTGGCACTGGTGGGGGGAGTCGTGGGGTGCCTCCTGGCGCTGCCGATCCACGGGCTCTCCACCGGGACCACGAACTTCCGGACGTTCAGCGAGGTCTCTTTTGCCTTCCGCATCACCCCCGATCTCTTGCTCGGCGGCCTGGCGTTCTCCCTCGTGATGGGAGGCCTGGGGGGCTTCCTGCCGGCCCGGCTGGCCTCGCGGCAGCCGATGATCGAGACGCTGCGGGAGGGGTAGGCAGAGCGGAGAGCTGAGAGCCGAGAGCCGCGAGCCGAGGGCTGACGGCGGGCGGAGAGCCGAGAGCCGCGAGCCGAGAGAAGGATCAAACTCTCCGGGAAGGGGTAAGGGGGACGAACGCGCGCCATGCCTGATACACCAGACAGCCTGGAGGCCGCGCTGCAGACGCTCCGGATTGATCCGGGGCGGAAGAAAAAGGGCACGCGCCGGCGCCGCTCGTGGGTGCTGTACGGGGTCACCGGACTGTTCGTGGTCCTCGCAGCCGGCGCCTTCCTCCTGCGCGGCCACCTGGACCCGATGGAGGTCGAGGTGGCCGTGGCGCAGCGACTGGATCCCGGGGCGCCGGCGCCGGTCCTCACGGCCGGGGGCTACATCGTCCCGCACCGCAAGATCGAGCTGGCGCCGAGGATCACCGGCCGGGTCGAGTGGATCGGCGTGGAAAAAGCCGACAGGGTCGAGCGGGGGCAGGTAGTCCTGCGGATCGAGCAGCGGGAGTTCCTGGCGGCCGTGGACCGGGCCGAGGCGGCGCTGTTGGCGGCGCGGGCCCGGCTCAATGAGCTGGAGGCCGGCTCTCGCCCCGAGGAGATCGAGCGGGCCCGCGCGGCCCTGGAGGAGGCCCGTTCGAATGTTGCCAACGCCGCGCTGGAGCTGGATCGCTTCCAGCGACTGTACGCCGAGGGCGCGGTCTCACGCCAACTGCTGGACGGGGCCAAGAACCGGCACGAGGTCGCGCTGGCGCAGCGGAAGGCGGCAGAGCAGAGTTACGAGCTGACGCGGATCGGGCCGCGCCAGGAGCAGATCGACCTGGCCCGGGCGCAGGTCCGCGAGGCCGAGGCGGCCCTGCGGGCGGCCCAGGTGGACCTGGATAACACGCTGATCAGGGCGCCGGTCGCCGGGACGATCCTGGAGCGGCTGGTTGAGCCGGGCGAGATCGTCACGACCTCCTTCATCGGGGGGCGGGGGGCCAAGTCCGCCGTCCTCTCCATGGCCAACCTCACGGTGCTGGACGTGGAGGTGGACGTGAGCCAGAACGAGTTCCGCAAGGTCCGCCTGAACCAGCCGGCCACCATCGTGCCGGACGCCTTCCCGGACCGCACCTACCGCGGCTCCCTGACGGAACTGGCGCCGGAGGCGAACCGGCAGAAGGCGACCCTGCAGGTGAAGGTCCGGATCCTCGACCCGGACGAGGCCATCCGCCCGGAGATGAATGCCAAGGTCACGTTCCTGGAGCCGCCGCGGGCCACGCCCGCCGGGCCGCCGAAGGTCCTCGTCCCGAAAGAGGCGATCCTGACCCGCGAGGGACAGAGCCTCGTCTATTTGGCCAACGGCTCGAAGGCCGCCGGCCGCCCGGTGAAGATCGGCGCCGAGGTGGACGGGAAGGTCGAGGTCCTGGAGGGCCTCCAGGGCGGCGAGACGGTAATCGTCCGCGGGGTCGAGGCGCTGCGCGACGGGCAGCGGCTGCGGATCAAGCGGTGAGGCCGGGACAGAGCACTTGGCGGTTGATCTTCTTGGAGCGAGGCTGACCCGGAGATGGGATCGCCGAAGATCGTTCAGGTCGAGCATCTCTTCAAGGTCTTCCGGCGGGATACCACGGAAGTTGTGGCATTAGACGACGTGAGTCTGGACGTGGCCGAGGGCGAGTTCGTCGCCCTGATGGGCCCCTCGGGGTCGGGCAAGACCACGCTGCTCAACATCATCGCCGGGATCGACCGGGCGACCTCCGGGCAGGTGGCCATCGGCGGGACCGACATCGCCGAACTGGACGAGGACGAGCTGGCCGAGTGGCGTAACCACCAGATCGGCTTCATCTTCCAGACCCTGAACCTGATCCCCGTCCTGACCGCCGTCGAGAACGTCGAGCTGCCTCTCCTCCTCACCGACCTCGGCCGGGCCGAGCGGCGGGCCCACGCCGAGACCGCCCTGGCCCTGGTGGGACTGGCCGACCGGATGGAGCACCGCCCGCGGCAACTGTCCGGCGGGCAGGAGCAGCGGGTCGCCATCGCCCGTTCCCTGGTGACCGATCCCGCCCTGGTGCTGGCCGACGAGCCAACCGGCGATCTTGACGCCAAGTCGGCGCACGAGGTCCTCACGATCCTGAGCCGCCTGAACCGGGAGTTCGGGAAGACGATCATCATGGTCACCCACGATCCGAAAGCAGCCGGGGTGGCTTCCGTCGTGCGACACCTGGACAAGGGCCTCCTCCTGCCATTGTAGAGGACCACGACCCGCATCGCGCCTTTCTTCCTGGTCCGGACCGCACGGTGCATTTCCTCCCCCCGGAACGTCGTGAACCGGATGGTTCCTGTCCGGTTCGACGCGCTTTCCCTGCCGCCATTCTGGTCGCGGAATCGTCTGGCTGCCGTACAAACTTCCATCCGTGCTTGCATTCCTCAAAGGCCTGCCTAGATTCCTGAAGAGGGGGTTCGGGAAGGAGGAGACGATGACTCGGCGCACGGTGCTCCGCGGGGTGGCGGCCATGACGAGCATGGCCTCAGTGAGCGCGCGGCGCGGGAGGATCGCGATGGCGCATGACAAGTCCGGGAGCCCCTCAACGGATCGATGCGACATCCAGCTCCCAAAGCCGAGCCTCAAGGGAAAACTCACCTTAGAAGAAGCCATTGCCCGCCGCCGCTCCGTGCGGGAATTTGCCGATCACCCGTTGAGCCTGGAAGAGGTGGGGCAGCTCCTCTGGGCGACGGAGGGCATCACCGGCCACGCGTCCTACCTCCGGGCGCATCCGTCGGCCGGCGGGCTGCACCCGCTGGAGGTGTACGTGCTCGATGCGGACGGAGTTTTCCATTACGAACCGGAGAAGCACCGGCTGCGGCCGGTGCGGGAAGGCGACCTGCGGGGCGACCTGGCGAAGGCGGCGCACCGGCAGTGGTTCATCACGGATGCGGTGTGCGTCATCGCCATCACGGCCGTCTATGCGCGGACGACAGGCAAGTACGGGGACCGGGGACGCATGCGGTACGTTCCCATGGATGCCGCGCACGCCGCGCAGAACGTCCTGCTTCAGGCGGTGGCGCTGGGCCTGGGGGCGGTGCCGGTGGGCGCCTTTGACGATGAGGCGGTCCGGGCGGTCCTGGGCGTATCCGCCAACGAGGTGCCGCTCTATCTCATCCCGGTCGGGAAGGGCAGGGGATGAGTGAGAATGCGGAATGAAAGCGGGAAGCGAGGGGCGGCTTACGAGCAGGAGCGTACGAAGGTACGAATGTACGAATGGACGGGCGGAAGGCGGAATGGGGAATGCGGATGACGGGGGCAGAGGCGTGAAGCACAGTGGCAGGTTCATCTGGCCGGCCTTGCTCCAAGAGAGGGACGGACGGTACGTCCGCTGCCTCACCTGCGAGCGGCGGTGTCGCCTCGTGGAGGGCGGGACGGGCTGGTGCCGGACCCGCCGCAACATGGACGGGGTCCTGCATACCCTCATCTACGGTGCCGTCTCGTCCGTCTGGGCGAATCCCATCGAGAAAAAGCCGCTGTACCATTTCCACCCTGGGACGGACGCCCTCACGTGCGGGAGCTGGGGGTGTAACTTCGGCTGCCCCTGGTGCCAGAACTGGGAGATGAGCAAGGAGGCGCCGCCGGCCTTCGGCCCCTTCACGTCTCCCGCGGCCTTCGTGGACGAGGCCCGTCGCCTCGGCTGTCAGGGCACCTCCATCAGTTTCAACGAGCCCACCCTGTCCCTGGAGTGGTCCCTGGAGGTTTTTCGCCTGGCCCGGGCTCGGGGCCTCTACAACACCTTTGTCACCAACGGCTACATGACGCCGGAGGCTCTGCACCTCTTGAGCGAGGCGGGCCTGGATGGGATGAACGTGGACGTGAAGGGCGGGGCAGCAGCGGTCCGGCGCCATTGCAGGGGGATAGATGTCGAGAAGGTGTGGAGGGCCTGCGGCTTGGCGTGGCAAGCGGGGGTGCACCTGGAACTCACCACGCTGGTCGTTCCCGGGGTCAACGACGACGATTGCTCCCTTCGGGCGATCGCCGGGGGCATCGTGTCCGAGTTAGGTGCCGACGTGCCATGGCACGTGAGCGCCTACTATCCGGCCTATCGGTTTCAGGTGCCGCCAACGCCCCTTACGACGCTGGAGCGGGCCCGGGCGATCGGGCGAGAGGCCGGCCTCCGGTTCGTATACCTGGGGAACGTGCCGGGCCATCCCTCGGATAACACTACCTGCCCCGACTGTGGTATCCTACTCATCAAACGATGGGGCCTGGCCGTCCTTCAGAATCGCCTGCGGGATGGATCCTGCCCCAGGTGCGGGACGGCGATCCCGGGAGTCTGGGGCCTGGTGCCGCGGGACGCGAACAGGACATCGCAGGCACGAAATGGGTGGACTCGCTGATATGACACAAGCGCTTGGCATCCCTGCTGCCAGCGGTCCGGCAAGGGCCCGAGGCTCAGGACGAGGCATCCACCCAGGGAGGGCTCTCTGGTTATTGGCACTGTTCGTGGTGGGCTGCGCGCGTGCGCCCGTGGCGATCCCGACGGAGCCGATGGAGGCGTACGCGTTCCGTCAGACGCAGGGGGGCGTCCGCGTCGCGGTGGATCAGTTCTATACGGTGGAGCGAACCCGGGGGGCCTTCCACGGGGGCGAGGAATTCGCCGAGAAGGGCCTGCTTCCCGTGCGGGCGATCATCGAGAAC
>JACQXP010000318.1 GCA_016208645.1 Candidatus Methylomirabilota bacterium
CCGACCGCCTTCACTGTGATCACACCAGGTCTGACTCGAATCCGGCGACAGACCTTCTAAGAA
Source organism: Candidatus Methylomirabilota bacterium (assembly GCA_016208645.1). Taxonomy (GTDB): domain Bacteria; phylum Methylomirabilota; class Methylomirabilia; order Methylomirabilales; family 2-02-FULL-66-22; genus 2-02-FULL-66-22. The sequence continues at coordinate 64 of JACQXP010000318.1, forward strand.
AGGCCCTACTAACCCACTTCGGGGTCTGGCATGCCCTGTCCGAGAGCCAACTCTGCTGGAGATCATGACGGCGAGGGAGTGGCCGCACACCGGCGTGTCCAAGAGCGGCTGGTGGGACGTGCCGATCCCGACCTGCCTGCCGAACAAGCGGAAGGACTACGAGAAGGGGCGCGCCGAAGAGAAACTCTAGGGCAATCGGGCGACTTGGCAATCTGGCAATCATGCGATCCGGGCTTCCCGGTTGCCCAGTTGCCGGATGGCCCTGATGCCCGCATTCCTGCTCCCCCCGGCCTCCGGCTCGCTCAGGGCCGACAGCAACATCCCATCGTTGGCACGCGGGATCCTCGGGCAGCGGCCGCAGTTGCTGCGACGGGAACCCTCAGGAGGCCCACGGCATGGCGACCATGCGGGCGATCGTGAAGGCGCGGCCGGAGCCGGGGCTCTGGCTGGAGGAGGTTCCCATCCCGGAGCCGGGGATCAACGATGTCCTCATCCGGGTCCACAAGACGGCGATCTGCGGCACCGACGTCCACATCTGCGCCTGGGACGACTGGGCGCGGCGGACGATCCAGACCCCGCTCGTGATCGGCCACGAGTTCGCGGGGACGGTGGCGGCCGTCGGGAGCAACGTGAAGAGCTTCAAGCCCGGGGACGTGGTCAGCGGCGAGGGGCACATCGTCTGCGGGCTCTGCCGGAACTGCCTGGCCGGGCGGCGGCATCTCTGCGCCCATACGGCCGGCGTGGGCGTGAACCGGCCGGGGGCCTTCGCCGAGTACCTCTGCATCCCCGCGGCCAACGTCTGGGGCGCGGCGCCCAGCATTCCCATGGAACTCCTCGCCTACTTCGACCCCCTGGGCAACGCCACCCACACCGCCCTCTCCTTCGACCTCGTGGGCGAGGACATCCTGATCACCGGCGCCGGGCCGATCGGCTGCATGGCCGCCGCCATCGCCCGCCACGTGGGGGCGCGCCACGTCGTCGTCACGGACCTCAACCCCTACCGGCTGGACCTCGCGAAGCGGCTGGGCGCCACGCGCGTCGTTGACGCCCGGCGCGAGAAGCTGCCGGACGTCCAGCGGGAGCTGGGGATGCTGGAGGGCTTCGATGTCGGGATGGAGATGTCTGGCAGCCCCGCGGCCTTCCGCGACATGCTGGCGAACATGGCCCACGGCGGGCGCATCGCCCTCCTCGGCATCCTTCCCGGCGAGGCCGCCATCAACTGGGACGATGTCATCTTCAAGGGCCTCATCATCAAGGGCATCTACGGGCGCGAGATGTACGAGACGTGGTACAAGATGACCACGATGCTGCAGAGCGGCCTGGACGTGAAGGCGGTCCTGACCCACCGCTTCCCCGTCGAGAGGTTCCAGGAGGCGTTCGACGTCATGCAGGCGGGGAACTGCGGGAAGGTGCTGCTGGAGTGGGTGTGACGGAACGGCGTGATACCCGCCGGGGCAGTGAGGCGCTTTCAGCGCCCCGGCGGGGAGATGGCCGAGCGCCCGCTCGAATGGGGAGCCTCCATGTTTGACCCGATGCGCGAGCACCTGGCCCGGCAGCTCGAGGAGATCCGCGCCGCCGGGCTGTCCAAGGACGAGCGGCTCATCGCCTCGCCGCAGGGCGCCCACATCGTCCTGGAGGACGGCCGGAAGGTCCTGAACCTGTGTGCGAACAACTACCTGGGCCTCTCCGGGCACCCCGAGCTGGTCGCGGCGGCGCAGGCGGCCCTCGCCCGCTGGGGCTATGGCCTCTCCTCCGTGCGCTTCATCTGCGGCACCCAGACGCTGCACAAGGATCTGGAGCGCCGCGTCGCTGACTTCCTCGGCGTGGAGGACGCCATCCTGTACTCCTCGTGCTTCGACGCCAACGGCGGCCTCTTCGAGACGCTGCTCACGGAAGAGGACGCGGTCATCAGCGATGAACTGAACCATGCCAGCATCATCGACGGGATCCGGCTCAGCAGGGCGCAGCGCTTCCGCTACAGGAACAACGACATGGCCGACCTCGAGGCCAAGCTCCGGGAGGCCGCGGGCGCGCGCTTCCGGCTCATCGCCACCGATGGGGTCTTCTCCATGGACGGCACCATCGCGAACCTGGCCGGGATCTGCAACCTGGCCGAGGCGCACCGGGCGCTGGTGATGGTGGACGACTCGCACGCCGTCGGCTTTCTCGGCGCGACCGGGCGGGGGACGCACGAATACCGCGGCGTGATGGGGCGGGTGGACATCCTGACGGGGACCTTCGGCAAGGCCCTGGGAGGCGCCTCGGGCGGGTACACGGCGGGACGGAAGGAGATCATCGCCACCCTGCGGCAGCGCTCCCGCCCCTACCTCTTCTCGAACAGCCTGGCCCCCGTCGTCGCCGCGACCTCCTTGGAGGCCCTGGAGCTGGTGGCGTCCCGGCCGGATTTGCGGGCGCGCCTCACCCGGAACACGCGCCGCTTCCGGGAGGGAATGCTGCGGAGCGGCTTCCGGATCACCCCCGGCGAGCATCCCATCATCCCCGTCATGTTGGGGGACGCGCACCGGGCGGGGCGTCTCTCCGAGCGGATGCTCGAGGAGGGCGTCTACGTGGTCGGCTTCTCGTACCCCGTCGTGCCGAAGGGCGCGGCGCGCGTGCGCGTCCAGATCTCGGCCGCCCTGGACGACGCCGACATCGACTTTGCCCTGGAGAAATTCAGGAAGGTGGGACGGGAGCTGGGGGTGATTTGAGATTCCAATTAACCAGCCAGGCGCGAGAAGGCAGGGTGCCGGCCCGATGGCAGGGGCCGGCTCAGGACCGGGGCGGCCGGCTTTCCTTCCGGGCCAGGAGCAGGCCGAGGTGCTGCATCGCCACCTCCACGTCTGCCGCGAAGCTCGTCCGCACATTCCCCTCGATGGCCAGCTTGCCTTGGTAGCCTAGCCCGTCCAGCATCGCGATGATCCCGGCGAAATCGAGGGCCCCGAAGCCGGGGAAGTGCCGGGTGTTGTCCGAGAGGTGGAGGGAGCTGAAACAGGCCCGGTGGGTGCGGAGGGCCTGCTCCATGTTCGCCTCCTCGATGTTCATGTGGAAAGTGTCCGGGAGGATCTGCACGAAGGGGCTGTTGGCGCGGCGGGCAATGTCCCAGGTATCGGCCAGGCTGTGACCGACCGGCGACTCGTACCGGTTCACCGCCTCGATGAGCAGCGGGGTCTTGAGCCGGTCGGCGGCCGGCCCCAATTCCAGCACGGCAGCGGCAAGCCGCTCCCGTGCCGCCGGCCCGGCCTCCTGCGGGACGCCCTTAAGGTAACCGGCGATCACACCCGCTCCGAACTCGGCCGCGAACTCCAGGAAGCGCACGGTGCGGCGGATCGCTTCCCTGCAGCGCGCCTCATCCGCCGTCGCCAGCGAGAGCTGATAGGTCTTGGCCGTGAGGCCGGACGCGAACATGGAGAGAACCAAACCGAAGTCTGCGAGGTAGGCCTTGAGGCGGGCAGGCTCCACGGTCTCCGGATCCCGGATGTTCAGCTCCACCCCGTCGAACCCGAGCCGTTTGAGCGTCTCGAGGTTCCGGCGGAACTCCGCATCCTCCGTGTAGTCTTCCGGCAGCCGCGTCTGGATGGCCAAGAAGTACCGGTATTGTCCCATGGGCGCACTTCGCAGAACGGGGGGGTGCCGATTGAAAATGAAAACCTGACAACCGACAACCGGTCAGTGACCCAAGCCCCTGCAGCGGTTGTTCATTGTCGGTTTCCCATTGTCCGTTTGAAATTGCTGAGGCGCTCCGAACGGCCAAGGGCCGGGACGTGAAGGTCCCGGCCCTTGGCGGCGCCTCAGAAGGGCCAGTGCAGGCTGTAGATGCTCCGCCCACCGGGTGCAAAGGGCCCCTTGATGACCGCCTCGATCTCTTCTTTGGGGCGGGCCGTGACCTCCTCGGTGGGCGGGAGCGTCCCGGGCGGGAAGGTTTTCTTGATGTCGTCGTGCAGCTTGACCATGTAATCCAGCAGGGCCATGACCCCGGGGAGGGCCTTCTCGGCCTTGGCCGCGCTGGCCTTGCCCACCACCCCTTCCTTGTAGGCGGCGATCTCCATGGGGCCGCAGCCCACCTGGCCGTACCAGGCGATGGGGCGATGCAGGAGGTTCCCCGCCTTGTCAATGTGGCCCTCGGGGAGGAACCCGTAGGGCTTCGTATCCACCACGTCCTCCATGTGCATGTACTCGGGGAACAGCGCCAACGACCACGAGGTCTCCACCTCGTCGGCATGGATGAAGGGCGTCTCGTAGGGGCCGCCATCCTTGATGGATTTGAAGTGATCCTGGATGGCGTGGTACCAGTTCAGGTTGATGAAGATGCCCGGGACCTGGAAGGTCTTGGCGAACTGGTGGATCGCCGTCGGGATGACGTACTCCTGCCCGTGACCGTTGAGCAGGATCTGCTTTCGGAAGCCCATGTTCCACAGGCCCACCATGATCGCCTTGAGCTGGCCGATGAAGTAGTCCTCGGGCACGATGATCGTCCCCGGCATGCCCACGTGGTGGTACGGGTGCGACCCGTACCAGACCGGCTGGGCCACGGTGCAGCCGGTCCGCTGGGCCACCGCCTCGGCCATACGGGTTACCAGGAAGGTATCCTCACCCAGACAGGCGTGGGGCCCGTGCGCCTCGGTGGAGCCCACCGGGACGATGATGATGTCGTTTTCTTTGAGGCGCTCTTCGACCTGCTTCCAGGTCATATTCTGGAGATAGATGCCCGAGGCCTTGTCCAGATGGCCTCCCGCCGGCGGAATCGTCCAGTCGCCCATGTGACTCGCCTCCTCTTCTCGCAATGCAAGGCCCCTCCCCCCGATCCGCGAAGACCGGAGGAGGGGCCGCCCATCGTCAGCTCGGCTTCACCATTATTTTCCCGTCGGTCCGGTTGCCCGATCGCTGGATGGCATCCACCGCCTGCTCCAGGGTATAGCGGGCCGTGATCATCTTCCGATTATCAATGGCGCCGCTGGCCATCAGCCGGATCACGTTGGGGAAGATCTCGTCGCCGGAGTGGCCCTGGGACCCGAAGAACTGCGAGCGGCGGACCTGGAAGGCCTCCAGGTACATGGGGACGCGCTCGGCCGCGCGGCCGACCTGGACGATCTTCCCATTGATCGCCAGCGACTTCTCCATCTCGGGCACCGTGAGGGCCGGGGCACCCGCCGCCTCGAACTGGAACTCCGCCCCTTCCCCGTGGGTGAGGTCCATCACTAGCTGGGCGGGCGGGGTCCCCTGCTTGACCAGGGCCACGGGATCGAAGACGTGATCGGCGCCCATGAGGGTGCAGAGCTTGCGCCGCTCTTCCACCGTTTCGAAGGCGATCACCTTGGCCGCGCCGGCCGCTTTCAGCAGGGCGATGGCCGTGAGCCCGATGGGCCCGCCGCCATACACCGTCGCGTAGGCCCCCGGCTTGAAGCCGCCCGCCCGGATGAAGATGGCATTGTAGGAGACCGACGTCGGCTCCACGGTGGCGCCCAGCTCGTACACCGTTTGGGGATCCGGGTAACGCTCCAGGAGGGCGTCCAGCTTCCAGCAGTACTTGCCGCCGATGGCGAGGTATTCGGCGAAGGCCCCGTTGATGGTGAACCCGATCTCCTCCAGGTTGGCGCAGTGGTTGAAGAATCCAGCGCGGCACGGCTTGCACTCGCCGCACCAGATCATCTCCTCGGCCGTGACCATGTCGCCCTCTCTCAGGTCGCGGACCTCGCTCCCCACCTCCTGCACCACGCCAGAGAACTCGTGCCCCGTGATGCACGGAAACTTCGTCAGGCCCGGATACATCACGTAGCCCTGGGAGTCGGTCTCGTAGAAGTGAATGTCCGACCCGCAGACCCCGCAGGCCTTCACCTTGAGCAGCACCTCCTTGGGTCCGATCTTGGGGGCCGGGACCTCCCGCACCGCCAGATTGGGCGACTTCCAGATGCTGTTGCCGGTGATGGCCTTGCCCGTCCGCTTCTCGAAGTCGCTGACGATGTACCCAGGCTTGGGTTCCCACTTGGCCTCGAGCATGAGTCCCCGCATGTGGCACCTCCTTGCCCCGTCGCCATTACTGGGCCATACGGCGATGATTGCGGACCATTCCGCTCCTTTCAGAGGGGATGCCTCCAAGACCTACGGTCCTTTCCCTGCGCATAATCTGGTTGCGAGGAGCGATCCCTGTCAAGGAGGTTTTGCGCAGTCAGGCACTTTGTGTTGGCCAGGTGACGTTAACGCTAACAACCCCAGACGGGATGGGCGGCGATGACAGGCCGGGGCGTGGGCGGAGCCGGGCGTGCTGGCCCGGGCTGCGGGCATCCCACAAGGGGCAGGGAAGCCTTGCGCCACCCCGGTTGCTCGGCTACCCTATGACGCCCTTGCCGTTGGCGCTGGAGGAGAGACAGCCCTCCTTCGCTGGAGATGCCGACCTCGAGATCCAGCAGAGCCAGCGGCGAGCGGCGGAGGAATTCTGGGGGAGGGGGCAGTATGATCCGCGTGGCCACGGCACCAATGAACTGGAATAGCGACGACCTGCCGGGCCTTCGCCCGAAGATGCCGATCGAGCAGGTCCTGCGCGAGATGGTCGAGGCGGGATACGAGGGGACGGAATACGGCACGGGCCTTCCCTCCGACCCGAAGGCCCTCAAGGCCATGCTGGCGCCTCACGGGCTAGTCCTGGCGTCAATCTTCTGCTGGATTTCCCTCGAGGGTCGAGAGCGACAGGGCGCTGAGATCGAACGGGCCCTGGGGATCGCGCGGACCCTCGCCGCCATGGAGGTCCAGGAGCTGATCCTGGGCATCCGGGGCGATGCCCGGCGGATTGCCCTGGCGGGCCGCGTGCCTCCCGATGGCAGCGCCGGCCTAACCGACATGCAATGGTGCATCCTCGCCGACGGAATCCACACCCTGGCCAGGGCGTGTGAGCCGCTGGGCGTCCGATTGGCGGTGCACCCCCATGCGGGCGCCTATGTGGAAACGAGGGCCGAGCTGGAGACACTGTTCCGCCTCACGGACGCAAACGCCCTCGGCCTCTGTGTGGACGCGGGCCATCTGATGTATGGCGGCGCGGACCCCGTGGAGGTGGTGGAGGCCTTCGGCCCGCGGGTGCGGTACGTCCATATCAAGGATGTCAATCCCGCAGTCCTCGCGCTGGCCGCCCAGAATGGTCTCGGCTTCCTGGATGCGCTTCGATCCTACATCTTCTGCGGGCTGGGATATGGCGGCGTGGACCTGCGCCGGTTCATGGACGCGCTCAGGAAAGTGCAATTCTCGGGCTGGATGGTCGTCGAGCAGGATACGTCGCCGGAGCCCCCACTCGAAACCGCCCGAAGGAACCGGCGCTACCTGAAAGAGACCTTCGGCCTCTAGGGCACGGAACGGGAATGACGAATCTCGAATCACGAATGGCGAATTTCGAAGGGACTACCCGGGCTTGTACCGGCGCCCTGACCCCCAACCCCTAACCCCCGACCCCCGTTCTTGGAGGTGTCCATGCCCATCGATCCTGCCCCGAAACGGGACCTGCAGGCCAGGGCGGTCCAGGTCCGCAAGCTGATCCTGCAGGCCGTCCACAAGGCCGGGGCCGGCCACGTCGGCGGTCCCCTGTCCATGGTCGAGATCGCCGTGGCCATGTATTTCAAGATCCTGCGCATTGATCCCAAGAACCCCCAATGGCCGGACCGGGACCGCTACGTGCTGTCCAAGGGGCACTCCTGCATCGCCCTGTACGCCACGCTGGCCCTCCGGGGATTCTTCCCGGTGGAAGAGGTCTTCACCTACGACGCCATGAATTCGCGCATGCAGGGGCACCCCGACATGACCAAGACCCCCGGCATTGATATGTCCTCGGGCTCCCTGGGGACGGGGGCCAGCCCCCCCCTTGGCATGGCGCTGGCGGCCAAGCGACTCGGGAAGGACTTCCACACCTGGGTCCACCTGGGGGACGGGGAGATACAGGAGGGCCAGGTGTGGGAGATGGCCTTCGTGGCCAGCCAGTACCAGGTGGATAACCTGACGGCCATCGTGGATTACAACAAGGTCCAGCAGTTCGGATTCCCCAAGGACGGCAATCTGCGGCGGCGGGTGAATCCGCTGGTCCAGGTCCCCGAGAAGTGGCGGGCCTTCGGCTGGCACGTCATCGAGTGCGACGGTCACGACTTCGACGCATTGATCCCGGCCTGCGAAGAGGCGAAGACGATCAAAGGCCGGCCCGCCTGCATCGTGGCCCACACGATCAAGGGCAAGGGCGTCTCCTTCATGGAAGGGGACTACAACTGGCACGCCAAGGTGCCGAGCCCGGAGGAGCTGGCGAAGGCCCTGGCGGAACTCGAGGCAGGTGTCCCGGTCGGTTGACGGCCCCGGGGTGATCCCTTCGGTGCCGGCACGCGATCCGTCGGCGGGTCTGGATATGAAAACAGCGGCAGGAGGAGCCGAATGGCCAAGCTGATCGAAATGCGGGCCACCTGGGGTGAGACCATGCTGGAGCTGACCAAGACGCATCCGAACCTCATGGTTCTGGATGGCGACCTGGGGAACTCCACCATGGCCCAGATCGTGGCCTACAACGCGCCGGATTTTTACATGAATATGGGAATCGCCGAGCAGAACATGATGGGCGTGGCGGCGGGCATGGCCAGCGCGGGGCTGATCCCCTGGCTCAGCAGCTTCGCCTGCTTCCTGGCCAACCGCGACCTGGACCAACTGCGGGTGACCGTCACCCAGCCGAAGCTGAACGTGAAACTGGCCGGCCACTACAGCGGCATCCTCACCGGAAAGACGGGCAAGACCCACATTGACGTGGAGGACATCGCCATCCTGCGGGCCCTCCCCCACATGACCGTGGTGGCCCCGGCCGATTCGGTCGAGTGCCGCCAGGCGGTCCTGGCCCTGACCGACATGCCGGGCCCGGCCTACCTGCGCATCACGCGGGATGCGAGCCCGGTGATCTTCGGCGAGGACTACCGGTTCGCCATCGGCCCGGTGGTCCCCATCCGGGAGGGGAAGGACCTCACCATCTTCGGGACCGGCGTCCAGACCGCGCGGGCGCTGGAGGCCTGTGACCTGCTGGCGAGCGAGGGCATCAGCGCCCACCTCGTCCACGTGCCCACCCTGAAACCCATTGACGGGAACGGCATCGTGGCCGCGGCTAGGAAGACCGGCCGGGTCCTGACGACCGAGGATCACAACATCATCGGCGGCCTGGGAGGCGCGGTGGCCGAGGTGCTGGGACAGCACGCTCCCTTCCCCATGAAGATCCACGGCCTCCAGGACTGCTACGGCGAATCCGGGCCCAACGACGCCATGCTGGAGAAGTACGGCCTCACCCCCAAGCACGTCGCTCTCGCCGCAAAGGCCCTGCTGAACAAAGCGCGCTGATCGTCCGAGATCCGAGGGGCGGTCCGCCTGCGGACCGCCCCTCGAATGGCGACCCCACCTTTCCTCCAGCCGGTCTTGCCCTGTCCTGACGCCACCCTGTTGACCCCATCCCTCCCGGGATCTTGATGCGAGCCGGTCGGCGCCCCCTTGCGGACGACCCCTTGCCCTGCTAGCGTGCGGGTGTCGCCGGAAGGGATGCCCCTCGGGCCTCCGACATGTGACGCAAATTTCTGGCTCACCATGCCAGTATGCGTGTGACTCGAACTGCGGTACAGAGAGAGAAGATACGGTCGTGCCGTTCGCATACTACCAGCGCCTGACGCGGGCGCAGCAGCGCGTGTACCGGCAGAGCGACGAGGTCACGGTCATCCGCCTGCCGCAGGCGGGGGCGCTGGCGCCGCTGGTGGATGGGGTGGCTCAGGCGCTGGCGCGTGAGGATCGCGCCGGAACGCAAGCCGCGGCAGACCGACTCCTCCTGGGGATCACGGCCGATCTCAGGGTGGCGCCCTTGCGCGCCGAGGTCCTCGCGGTGCGGCCGTCGCGGCACTGGGGTGAGCTGCATGGTCTGTACACTCCCACAGCGCAGGGGAGGCCAGCCCGCGCAACGGTGTGGATGCGGACCGCTCAGCGCAGGCAGGTGGTCAAGTTCCGCACGTTTCTCCGGACCCTCCTCCACGAGCTATGCCACCACCTGGATTACGAGCTGCTCCAGTTAGCCGATTCGTTCCACACCGAGGGATTTTACAGGCGGGAGTCGAGCCTGCTCAGGCAGTTGCTCCGCGAAGAGGCCCAGGGCGAGGTCTCCGGCAATGCCTGACGAGGAACTCCGGCAGCGCGCCATCGAGATCTGGCAGCGCGCCTACAAACACCAGATGCAGGGGGAGATGGAGGAGGCCATTCGTCTGTACACGGAATCGCTCGCCATCTATCCGACGGCCGAGGCGCATACGTTCCTGGGATGGACCTACAGCTTCCAGGGGCGCCTCGCCGAGGCGATCGCGGAATGTCACAAGGCGATCAGCGTGGACCCGGACTTCGGCAATCCGTACAACGACATCGGGGTCTACCTGATGCAGCAGGGGGACCTGGACGGGGCCATCCCCTGGCTCGAGAAGGCCAAGAAGGCCCCACGCTACGAGCCCCGACAATTTCCCTACATGAACCTCGGCCGGATCTATCTCCGGCGGGGGCAGTGGACCGAGGCCCTGCGGGAACTCGAGACCGGGGTGCGGGTGGCCCCGGGCGATCCGGAGGTGCGGAAGATGCTGCATGAGGTCCGCGCCCGATTCAACTGAGAGTCCCCCTCGCCTTTCTCCTCTCCCCCACCCGGGGGAGAGGGCCAGGGTGAGGGGAGGACAGGGCCATGACGGATAACCGGCAAATAGAGGAGGCCTGGGCGTATCACGACGGGACCAAACACTCGCACCAGAGCGTCCGGGCCAGCACCCATTATCTGGACTTCTCGAACCAGCCGCTGCCCTTCAAGATCTACACGACCCTGCCGCCCATCCCCCTCCCGACGGATCCCGCCCCCATCACGATGCCCGCTCTCACCGCCATCGCGGCACCGGCGGGGAATCCGATGGAAGAGTGCATTCCGGACCTGCATGCCCTCGCCCAGGTCCTCCATCTCGGCGCAGGGATCACCCGCGAGCGGCGGGGCGAGGGCTGGGAGGTCCAGTTCCGCGCCGCGGCCTGCACCGGCGCCCTGTACCACGTCGAACTCTATCTTGTCTGTGGGGATCTCCCCGGCCTGCCGGCCGGCGTCTATCACTTCGGCGTGCACGATTTCGCCCTCCGCCGATTGCGCGCCGGGGATTTCCGGGCATTCCTCGCGGGCGCCACGGCGGGCGAGCCGGCCGTGGCGCAGGCACCCGCGGTCATCGTCTGCACGAGCACGTACTGGCGGAATGCCTGGAAATACCAGGCGCGCGCCTACCGCCATTGCTTCTGGGACACGGGCACGATCCTGGCCAACCTGCTGGCGGCCGCGGCCGGCCGGGCGCTCCCGGCGCGGGTGGTCCCGGGGTTCGTGGACGCGGTCGTGAATAGCCTCCTGGACCTGGACAGCGACCACGAGGCCAGCCTCGCCCTGCTGCCGCTGGGGTGGACGGCCACGGCGCCGCCAGAGGCCGTCCCCGCGGTCGGACCCCTCCGGCTGGAGACGGCGCCGCTCTCGCGGTTCGAGGTGGACTATCCGGCGATCCGGGCCATGCATGCGGCCTCGTCGCTCGCCTCCGGGGACGCGGTGGCGGCGTGGCGCGGCGGAGGACCATCGGGGGATTCACCCGTCGCCGGCTCGCGAACGATTGGGCTCCAGCCCCCTGGGGGATGCCGATGTGCCGGCGGATTCCGTGACCGAGGTGATCCTGCGGCGCGGATCCAGCCGCCGCTTCACCCGAAAGCCGTTGACGTTTCCCCAGCTCTCGACGATGCTGGACCGGGCGACACGGGGCATCCCGGCCGACTTCCTGGATCCGCCGGGCGCCACCCTGCTTACTCTGTACGTGATCGTGCACGCGGTGGAGGGCCTGGCCCCCGGCGCGTACGTGTACCACCGGAGGGACCGCAGCCTGGAGCTGCTGCGGGAGGGGAATTTCCGGAACCAGGCGGGGTATCTCGGGCTGGAGCAAGAGCTGCCCGCCGAGGCCAGCGTGAATGTCTACTGCCTGGCGGACCTCAGGTCAATCCTCACCCGGTTCGGCAACCGCGGCTACCGGGCGGCCCAACTCGAGGGCGGGATCACCGGCGGCAAGCTGTACCTGGCCGCGTATGCAGAGCGGCTCGGGGCCACGGGCCTCACGTTCTACGACGATGCGGTGACGGAATTCTTCTCGCCGCACGCCGCTCCGAAGGAGTCCGGAGTCCTGCGGACCGGCAAGAGCGTCATGTTCCTGACGGCCCTCGTCCATCCGGCGAGGCGCCGAAGGAGCTGAACCCCACCAATCGAGATATCCTGCCGGCCTCCTGCTCCGGAAGTTGCCCTGGCAGCCCGCCAGTCCGGAGGACTGGGCACTCCTTTGAAAGGCCGAGCCGCCCAGGACGGACCGCGGGTATGCCTACGAGAAGATGGCCCCCTGCGCCCGGACTGGCGTGCCTATCTGCGACCTGCGGCGCATATCACCAGGGGCAGATCCTTCATCGTCGCCAACCCAGGCGGAGCATCCACCACGCGGTGGGCGGCATTGACGACCATGGCTGCGGTGGCGATATCACCGGGGGTGCCTCCCCGTATGACAACCTCCAGGTTGGGGGTCCCGCGGATACACACCGCGTCATAAGACTCCGGGGCACCCAGGGACGCCTCGAACTCGAGGGTGATCACTTCCTCCCCATTCCTGAACCCACGACCCACCTGCCGCACACCAGCGACCTGTCCGGGCTTGACGGTGATGTACTCGCTCTGCACGTGAGCCTTCGAAACGACAGGCTCAATAGTCTCTCTCACCTCATCCAGTTCCCAGCCAAGGCCTGCGGCGATCATGTCGATGGATTCCTCGAGGCCCACGTGCCGGATCGTCCGGGCGTCCACGAGTTTCTGGAACTCCTCCAGGGTGCATCCCGCGCCGATCTTCTTCTGAAACGGGAGCCGACGGGCCCTGGCATCTTGGATCCTGACGGCCTTGATTCTCTCCACGACGTGACAGACCGCGGTCATCGCCAGGGGCCACGCATCCATCAGAAAGCCGGGGTTCACGCCGGTGGATAACAGCGTCACCGCGTTCTTCTTGGCGATACCGCATCCGCATCATCGGAAACGAGGAGACCGAGCTCTTTCTCGATCCCCAGGAGCTGACCGAAATCACGGCCCACCTTGTTCTTGTCAATATCAACGGCCCCGACAACCTCAATATCAGGCCGCTGCAAAGCCAGCTTCGCCACGGCGCAGCCGATGGGGCCGCATCCGAATTGAACCGCACGGAGCTTCCTGGTCACTGGGCGTCCCTCCTTTCATCGTTTCTCTATGCGGCTTTGGCCATCCCCTCTTCCACCAGGCCGTCCAGGACGGCGCCAAAGGCGTCCACCGTCTGATCGATGTCCTGTTCCGTATGCACCGCGGATACCCAGCCAATGGTCCCTCGCAGCAGGTTTATACCATTCAATAGCAGGTGTCTATCCAGCGCCAGAATCAGCTCGGATGGCATCCTCTTGGCGGCATCGAGACAGAGCTGTCGATCACACTTCTGGCATGGGCCGACAAACAGGTGGATGGCTGACGAGGTGTGGTACGCGCACGCCTCGATGCCCCGCTTCTCGATCTGACGGTTGAGCCCGGCGACCAACCGCCTGGCCATGGCCTCAGCCGTCCTCTGGGGTTCCCCCGTGGCCGCGATCTTGAGGGTGGTGATGCCGGCCACGGCACACAGGGGGTTCCCATTCCAGGTGCCGGGATGGACAACATGCCGGTAGCGGTTCCACTCCGGGTCCCCGGCTCGGATCTGGAGCAGGTCCATGACGTCGGCCCGGCCGCACACCGCGGCGCCGGGCAGGCCGCCGCTGACCATCTTGCCCAGACTGCTCAGGTCCGGGGTGACGCCGACCAATGCCTGGCAGCCACCTGGGGACCAGCGAAAGCCGGTGATGACCTCATCAATAACCAATAGGGTTCCGTACTCCTTTGTCAGACGCCGCGCGGTATGCCACAGGTCGGGTGGCATGCCAATCTCGCCACAGTGGGCCCCGCCGCCTTCCAGAAAGACGGCCGCGATGTCTTCCCCGGCCAGGGCCTTCTCCAGGGCCACCGCATCGTTGCACGGAATCACCACTGTTCCCCCCGACACCGTGTCATCGGCAATCGGGGGAAGGTGGCCGGCTATTGGCCTCTCGTAGGGTGGGAAGACCCCTACCTGAAGATGGTCGCACCAGCCGAAGAAGTGCTCGGCGAACTTCAGAATTTTCCATCGCCCGGTATAGGCTCGGGCCAACTGGGCGATGAGCATGTTCGCCTCGGTACCCGTCATCACAAACTCGACCCTCTCCGCGGCCGGGATGAGCCGGGTGATCACTTCGGCCCACTCCACCGCCAGTTCGCACTCCGTGCCGTAGTGGGTCCCCCTGGCGACCTGACCGGAGACCGCCTCCACGAGCGACGGATGGGCGTGGCCCAGCAAGAGCGAGCCATGGCCCATCGTGTAGTCGATGTACTCGTTCCCGTCCACATCCCACTTCCGCGACCCCCGGCAGTGCGAGGTGAAAATAGGGAAGGGCTCACAGGAGCGCGCGTCGTGCTGGATGCCGCGGCTGACCTTGCGGGACCGTTCCCACAGCTCCTTGGACCTTGGGTTTCGTTCGAAGAATCGATCTATGCTGTGCATTGTACCCCCCACGGCGCTCCTGGCTTCTCCTCTCGCCATCTCTTGATCGGAGGTTACTGGATTCCCATGATCAAACGAGGCAGGAACAATGGCAGATCCGGCCAATATGTCGTCACGATCACGACGGGCAGGCTGCCAAAGATCATGAAAATCAGGGCCGGTCCTACGTATTGATCGAAGCTGCAGTTGGCCATGCGTCCCCCCAGGTAAAGAATGGGCGCACAGGGCGGCGTCACATTGCCCAGCCCGAGGTTGGTGCCCATGATCGCGGCGAAGTGGTAGGGACTCACCCCGATATGCTTCATGAGGGGGAACAGGAGGGGCGCCGCCAAAAGGGTACCGCTGAAGTCGTCCATCAGCATGCCGATAATTATCAGGAACACGTTGACCATGGCCAGGATGACGTATTTGTTTTCTGAGATCCCCGTCATCATCTCGATAAGGCGCTGCGGGACGTTCTCCATGGTGTAGATGCGGCTCAGCATCATTACGAAAAAGAGCATCAGGATGATCACGCCGGTGGTGGTGGCAGTGGTAAACAGGGTGCGCCCCAGCTCCCTGAAGTTCAGGGTCCGGTAGATGAGAAAGCCCACGAGTACCGTGTAGAGGGTTGCCAGCGTTGCGGCCTCTGTGGGAGTAGTGAACCCGCCATAGATCCCGCCAAGGACGATGACGGCACCCACCAATGCCAAGATGCCCCGTACGATGGAACCGCCTATCTCCTTTGCCTGCAGCCACACACCGATCTTCGGTTTCACCTGTATGGTGGGGATCCTGCGGCACATCAGCCAGTTGAGGAAGATATAGATGATGACCATGAGGATACCCGGCCCGATCGTGGACAAGAAGCAGGTCGCCACCGACAGGCGGGTCACCCAGGCAAAGAGGATCATGGGCACGCTGGGCGGTATGAGCTGTGCCAGCACGGAGGAACAAGTAATCAGCCCCGTGGCATGGCCCTTGGGATAGCCTTCTGCCTGCATGCGGGGAATCATGATACTGCCGATGGCGGCCACCGCGGCCGAGCAGAGCCCTGCAATCGCCCCGAAGATGGCGCAGGCCACCACCGTCGCTCCCCCCAGGCCACCCCTGAACCTCCCGACCAGCGCTATGGCGATGTTGGCGAGGCGCTCCGCAAGGCCCGATGAGCCCATGAGGCCCCCGGCCATGATGAAAAAGGGGACGGAGAGCAGAGTCAAGGAGTTCAGGCTGTAAAACGCGATGGAGAACAGAAACTCGAAGTTGTAGCCGTGTAGGGTCACCAGGTACAGGACCGCCGCCATGAAGCAGAAGGGCACCGGCACGCCCAGGGCAAGAAGTCCCAGCAGGATGATCAGGTCGATCAGGATATCCACGTGCGGCTACTCCACCCCGGGAGGCATAGAGACCGGGGCCATGCCCAGGGCTTGGCGAAGATTGTCCAATAGCTCGACGAGGAAATAAAAGGACATGAAGACGGCCCCGACGAAAATGCTGCTCTGGGCGTAGACCAGGGGCAGCAGCAACACGGGGGTCCGTCCCCGCTTCTCGATGCCCCACAGGAAGAGGCTATAGCCCCAGTAGGACATTACGCACGCCAGGGCGAAGGTGATCAGGCTGGCGAGGGACTTGACCAGCGCATAGGCTCTCGGTTTCTTGACGAAAAGGTGGATCAGCTCGGTCTTGATGTGCGTGCGTTCGTAACTGCCATGGATGGCCCCGGTAAAATAGAGCCAGAAGGCGACCAGCGTGGCCAGCTCCTCGACTTCCATGCCGGGGTAATGAAATACGTAGCGCATGAGGACTGCGCCAAAAACGAGCAGGGTAATGAAACACGAGGCGGCAACCAGGACGGCCCGCTGGACATGCAGCAAGCCGTTCCAGAGAAATAGGAGCAGCGCGCTTAGAGGACCAAGGACCTGCTGGCTCATCGGGATTTGGGGAATGCGGCGCAGGGGACTTGAGCAAGCCCAAGTCCCCTGCCGCGATACCGCAACGCCGGCCCGGGATATCCCTCAGGCCACCGTTCTTACTTCACCGGCATGCCCACGTTCTTTCTGGCGATGTCCATCAGAGCCTTCCCGACGACCTTGTCCAGCTCTGGCCAGACATCGGTGCGGATGGCCTTGGCGATTTTCTCCAGCTCCGCCTCGGAAAGCAGGATGATCTTGAGGCCGCGCTCGGCCATCTTCTTGCGGTACTCTTCATCCTGTGCCTCAACAACCTCCCATTGCTTCACGCCTTGCCTCTCAGCCGCGTCGATGAGGATCTTCTGGTCTTCTTTCGTCAGGCCGGTAAAGAGCTTCCGGTTGACCTTGAACCAATGGGTCTCGACGAAATCGTTGTACTGGACCCAGGCGCCCTGGATATCCCGGAACTCGTGGCCCTGGAAGGGTGGACCGCCCATCTGGCCGTCGGCGATCCCGGTCTCGATGGCGCTGTACGCCTCGGCGTACGGGATGGCGACGGGGATATAGCCGAGGCGTTTATAGGTCAACTCGCACGGCTTGAGCGGCATCACCCTGATTTTCAATCCCTTGGGGATGTCAGGGTCTCCCGGGCTCGGCGGGACGCTCCTCATGGTGGCCCCGGACATGCCCAGCGGGAGGACGGACAGACCCTTGATGTTCACGCCCGCCAGCAAGTCGTCAACCATCTTGTTGATCCAACCGCCCTTGGCGTAGCCTGCCTTGGACTCTTTAACGTTCTTGAACAGGTAGGGCGTGTAGTAGGCGATGTTCAACCTGGGGTCGTACGTAGGGGCGATGGGACTGAGGTCCAACTCGACGTCGCCCCTCATCACCAGCTCGTTGCTCAGGACCCAGTCAGCCAGTGCCCCGGCGTGATAGACAGTGATGTCGATGCGGCCGTTGGTCTTCTTCCGCACCTCCTCCGCGAAGGCCTCAGCCGCCTGGCCAAAGGGAGTGTCCTTGGGATGGGTCTGGTTCATCCGCCACTTGACCTTGTACGCTGCCGCCTCTCCCGGCGGTCCGGGAGCGCTTAGAGCGAGCAGACTCCCCATCAACAACACGAGCGCTGCAACCAATACTCCGCGTTTCATCGCCGTCTCCTCCCCGTGCAATGCCACCCGTTCCCATGCTGGGTTGAAACTCCTGCGGAATGCATCACCTCCACCGCGTCGAGAGACTGCCGGACCGCGAACATCCGACAGGCAGGGCCCAGTGTGCAGGAGAATTGGGACGTCAGTACTCCCGTCCGTGATTCAGAAACAGTCGCGTGCGGGCGCGCTTGATGATGGTCGAAAAGGATCAACTTGGTAGGATTGAGAAACAGAATTCTCTGAGGAATGTGTGCCCCCTCCAGGCTGCTGTCAAGATGAGGAAGGCGCTCTGCGGATCCCCCTGGAAGATGATCTCCCCCCGATTAACCCGAAAATTTCACCGCCAAGACCGCAAGGATCGCCAAGAGTCGCCAACGCTCATCAGGTCAGAGGAGCTGCCGGACCGAAATGTTCCGAACCGCATCTCCGAGTTTTCCCGCGGCGGAGACACGACGCGCCGGTTGGTCCCAGCCGGCGAGGCTCGAATGGCTTTCCACCACTGGCGAATGGGCCGTTACTGATGTAGGCTGCTCGTGGGTTGGCAGGGGTACAGGTGGGTCCTGTCCAGGCCGACCGTGAACCTTCCCGGGGGAGTTCCCCGATGAGCGATCCCAAGTCTGAGCAGACCTCTCCGCAACACACCAACCGGCTGATCCAGGAGACCAGCCCCTATCTGCTCCAGCACGCCCACAACCCGGTGGACTGGCACCCCTGGGGGGACGAGGCGCTGGCCCAGGAGCGCGAAGCGGCCGGGAAGCCGTTCCCGGAGATGGTCAAGTACATGGACGGGTGCTGGCATTGCCTGCACCCGGAGTTCCTGCGGGACCAGTTGACCCGTTCTTTGGACCGCTTGCAGCAGGAGACGCTGGACGTCTGTCTCTTGCACAACCCGGAGTACTTCCTCTCCGACGCCAAGAAGCGGGGCCGCGGGTCCCTTGAGACGATCCGCAAGGAGTTCTCCCGCCGCCTGCGCGACGCCTTCGCCTTCCTCGAGACCCAGGTGGCCGCCCTGGAGGCGTTCCGCGCGCAGGCGGCCCGCCAGGGCCAGGCGGTGAGCGACGCGGTGGCCGCGGCCCTCAGCCCGCACCTGCCGCTCCTCCGCGCGGGCGAGAGTCTGTCGCGCAAGGCGCTCTGGGTCCTGGCCAGCACCCCCGGCGTGAGCTCTGTGCTCCTGGGGATGCGGCACCCGGCCTACGTGAAGGACGGCATGGCCATCCTGGGCTGGCCGCCGCTCCAGGTCGTGCGCCCGATCTACGAGGCCATGCGCCAGGTGCGGGTGGGTCGAGACTTGGTGGCGCAATGATGCCCGTCCAGCCGAAGCCGGCCGCCTCGGTGGTCCTCGTGCGGGTTGGATCCGAGGAGGCGGTGGAGGTCTACCTGATCCGCCGGAACCGGGGCATGCGCTTCCTGGGCGGTTTCTACGCCTTCCCGGGAGGCAAGGTGGACGAGGCCGACCTGGCCCCGGACGCCCTGGCGCGCTGTCGCGGGATCACCCCGCAGACGGCCGACGCGGGATCTTCGACCTGGGACGGTCTGCCCGCGATCGCCTTCTGGATGACCGCGGTCCGGGAACTTTTCGAGGAGACGGGGGTCCTGATGGCGTGCGACTCGGCTGGCGCCCCCATTGACCTCTCCAGCGCCGCGGTCGCCGCCCAGGTGGAAGGCTGGCGGCGAGCCCTCGTGGAGAAGAAGAGCGCGCTGACACCGCTGCTCGCCGGCGCGGGCTGGTTCTACGATCTCCGGCTGCTCCGGTACCTTTCGCACTTCATCACACCGGCCGCAAGCCCGATCCGATTCACGGCGCGCTTCTTCCTCGCGCCGGTCCCCCCGGGGCAGGCCCCGCGCCTGATCCTCGAGGAGACCTCGGAGGGATTCTGGATCGGGGCGGGCGAGGGGTATCGCCGGTTCCAGGCGGGGGAGCTGGCCATGGCCGAGCCGGCGGAGTATGCTCTGGGCTACCTGGCCCAGTTCGATGCCTGCGAGACCCTCTGGCAGGCGCACGCCGATGGCCGGCACAAGTTCCACGGGATCGTGGACCGGATCGAGTTCTACGGCGAAGGATACGACTGGGCCACGGGGACCTGGAGGTTCAACAAGCCCCCCTGGCATCCGTAGGCGCGCGCGGGAGTCCCGAGTCAGGTGGGCGACCGCCCGCCGGCCGGCAGGTGTGGATCTCGTTCAGAGGAGAGGCGATCATGGCGAAGCCACCCGCGAGGCGACGTTCCCAGCGCAAGAGCAGGCCGACCCGCGTCACGGCCCGGCGGAAGGGAAGGATGGCCAAGGCCACGGCCCAGCGCAAGGCTGGACCGGCCAGGGCCACGGCCCAGCGCAAGTCTGGGCCGCCGAGGGAAAGCGCGTTCCGCCTGACCTATGCCACCATGTTCGATCCCCCGGCCCTGATGCACGACAACTTCGAGAAGGCGCTGGCCATCGTGAAGGCCGGCCTGGGCCGGGAGTACGCCATGTGGATAGGCGGGAAGGAACGCGGTGCCGCCGAAAGGTTCGAGGACCGGAGCCCGATCAACACCACCTGGGTGCTCGGCACGTTCCCGAAGGGGACGGCGGCGGACGTCGCCGTCGCCCTGGATGCGGCCCGGGCCGCCTTCCCCGCCTGGAGCCGCCTGCGGTGGCAGGAGCGCGTCCGTCTCCTCCGCAAGGTCGTCGCCCTCCTCGAGAAGCGCGTCTACGAGATCGCGGCGGCCGTGGCGCTGGAGGTGGGGAAGAACCGGATGGAGGCTCTGGGGGATGTGCAGGAGACGGCCGACCTGATCGCCTACTACTGCGATGCCATGGAGCGGACCGAGGGCTTCGTTCGCCCGCAGGGGCGGGATCCGCTCAAGGGCTACACGGCCACGAACGTGAGCGTCCTTCGCCCCTACGGGGTGTGGGCCGTGATCTCGCCCTTCAATTTCCCGGTGGCGCTGTCGGGCGGCCCCACGGGCGCTTCCCTCGTGGCGGGGAACACGGTCGTCTTCAAGCCCGCCACCGCCACCCCGTGGGCGGGCGCGCTCCTCACCCAGTGCTTCCGCGACGCCGGGCTTCCGGAGGGCGTCTTCAACTACGTCACGGGGTCCGGCGCCACCGTGGGAGAGGCGCTGATCAGAAACCCCGGGGTGGACGGGATCACCTTCACCGGGTCCTTCGAGGTGGGGATGCACATCTACCGGACCTTCGCCGGGGGCCGGCACCCGCGACCCTGCATCGCCGAGATGGGCGGCAAGAACGCGGCCATCGTCTCGCGGGGGGCGGATTTGGACCGGGCGGCCATCGGCATCCTGCGGTCGGCCTTCGGACTCCAGGGCCAGAAATGCTCGGCCTGCTCGCGGATCTTCGTCGAGAAACCGGTGCAGGAGGCCCTCGTCCAGAAGCTGGTGGACCTGACGAGCAAGATCACGGTCGGCGACCCGACGCAACGAGAGCACTGGATGGGACCGGTCATCAACCGGAAGGCCTTCGACGACTACCGGGGATACGTGGAGGAGTTGGGCCGGGTCGGCGTAATCCTCACCGGCGGCAAGCAGTTGACCGAGGGCAACCTGGCCCAGGGCTACTTCTGCGCCCCGACGCTGGTGGACGGCGTCCCGCCGGATCACCGCCTCTGGAAGCAGGAGATGTTCCTGCCCATCGCCATGATCACCGCGGTGGAATCCCTGGACGAGGCGATGCAGCGGGCCAACAACGTGGACTATGGCCTCACGGCCGGATTCTACGGGTCAAAGAAGGAGGCGGCCTGGTTCTTCGAGCAGATCCAGGTGGGTGTGGCCTATGCGAATCGGCCCCAGGGGGCGACCACCGGAGCCTGGCCGGGGTATCAGCCCTTCGGGGGCTGGAAGGGGTCCGGGTCCACGGGGAAGTCGGGCGGCGGCCCCTACTATCTGCAGCAGTACATGCACGAGCAGAGCCAGACGCTGATCGAGTGAGCCTGCGCTCGGGACCCGCCTGCCCCGCCTGCCGAGTCAGCGCGGGCAGGCAGAGCGGAGCCTGCCCGCTGTCGC
>JACQXP010000375.1 GCA_016208645.1 Candidatus Methylomirabilota bacterium
GAAGGAGAAGCTGAAGGTGATCGTGGGGACGCTGACGGGGGAGCTGACGATGGAGGAGGCGTGCGCGCACCTCGGGGTGAGCGAGGCGTGGCTCCATCAGATGCGCGACGAGGTGTTGCAGAGCGGTCTTGCCGCGGTGGAACCGAAGCCTGTGGGGCGTCCCCCCATCGAGGAGAGTGCGGATGCGGCGCGGGTGAGAGAGCTCCAGGCGCGGGTGGATCGGCTGAAGCTTGAGCTGCACGCGGCAGACGTGCGGACGATGATCGCGTTGACGATGCCGCACCTGCTGAAGGACCACGGGGGTAAAAAAAACTGAAGGCGTGCGGACCGATGAGCGGTTCAAGCGGGTGCGCGAGATAGTGGCGGCGGTGCGGGCGGACGTCGGGGGCAGGAAAAAGAAGAAGCAGGTGCTGATGAGAGAGGCCGAAAACATCACGCGGCACGAGGCGGTGGCGTTCACGAGGGAGGCCGAGGCGAAGGCGCTGACGCTCGTGGAGGCGTGCGGGATGATTGGGGTTGGAGTGGAGACGGTGCGGGACTGGCGGCAGAGATGCGCGGGGGGCGAACTGGTGCCGTTTTTGCTGGGCCGCCCCGGGTACAACTGCGACAGCCTCACGGTCCGTGAGATCCGGTCGGTGGCGTGGCTGACGGGGCCTGCGGTGAGCGCGTCGTTCGTGTCGGAGCTTTTTACGGAGGTGCCGCGGGCGGTCGTCGAGGACGTGGTGAGGACGTTCTTGCGGGAGATGGAGCGCGGGCGGCTGGCGTCGCTGACGCTGCTTCAGTGGACGATGGCGGGGCGGGTGTGGTCGATCGACTGGACGGACCCCGACGCAGTGATAGACGGGATGTACAAGAAGGTGCTGGTGGTGAGGGACATCGGGGCGAGCAAGATCCTGGCGTCGCTGCCCGCCCGGAAGCAGAGCGCCAAGCTCGCGCGGCGGGTGCTCGAGCATCTGTTCAAGGTGCACGGGGCGCCGCTGCTGCTGAAGGGGGACGGCGGGAAAGACCTGTTGATCTCGAAGGAGGTGAAGAGGCTGCTGGAGGAGTACGGGGTGACGCCGTTGTTGTCGCCGCCGTACTACCCGCAGTATAATGGCGCCATCGAGTCAGGGATCGGGTCGCTCAAGACGCACACGTTCTACGAGGCGGCGAGGCACGGGAGGATCGGGTACTGGACCGCAGACGATGTGGAGGCCGGACGGCGGAAGGCCAACGAGACGTCGCGGCCGTGGGGGCCCGGCGGCCCGTCACCGGATCGGAAGTGGGCGGAGCGGAGCGTGATCGACTGCGACGAGTGGGAGAACTTCCGCGAAGTGCTGGCGGCGGAGCGGAAAAGATGGGTGGTCGCCGGCGAGGACGAGAAGCGCAAGCGCGCAACGCAGGAACGGATGGCGATAACGAAGGCGCTGGTGAAATGCGGGTACCTGGTGGTGAGCAAGCGGGACGTGCCGAGGAAGGCCATCAATGCGTGAGCAGGTCGATGGGAGCCGCAGGACAATGCCAATGGCCGGCACGCTGCCCGCCACGCGCAGGGCGACGCATGCGAAGATCGGCAGCGGCGTCGAGAGAGATCGC
>JACQXP010000376.1 GCA_016208645.1 Candidatus Methylomirabilota bacterium
AGAGGATTTCGTCACCCGCCTCGCACAGTTGACCGGGCAGGGGGCGCTGACGATCTACGCCTGGGCCCTCCTCCCGAACCATGCCCACCTCTTGCTCCGAACCGGCGCGCGACCCTTGGCCCGGAGCATGCGGTCCCTGCTCACCGGGTACGCCGGGGCCTTCAACAGCCGCCACAACCGCGTCGGCCGTCTCTTCCAGAACCGGTACAAATCCATCGTCGTCGAGGAAGAGCCGTACCTCCTGGAGCTGGTCCGCTACCTCCACCTGAACCCCCTCCGCGCCAAGATCGTCCCGAATCTCCGGGCCCTCGATCGGTATCCCTGGAGCGGGCATAGCGCCCTCCTGGGCAGCGTCGCGCGTCCCTGGCAGGACACCCCGACCATCCTCATGCACTTCGGGCCGACGATCGCCCGGGCCCGCCGGGCGTACCGGGCCTTCGTGGCCGCCGGGATGCCGCAGGGCCGCCGGCCGGAGTTGCAGGGCGGCGGGCTCCTGCGCAGTCGCGGGGGCTGGGCCGCCGTCGCCGCGCTCCGGCGCGGACGCGAGGCCTACCGGGGCGATGAGCGGATCCTCGGCAGTTCCGACTTCGTCGAGCAGGTGCGCCGGGACCTCCAGAAGGCCAGCCCGCCGGCGGCCCGGCGGCGCCCCCTCGCGGACCTCATTGGCCGCGTGTGTGCGGCCACCGGCAGTCATCCGACAGCCCTGCAGCAGGGCAGCCGGCGGGCGGCCGTCGCCCGGGCGCGCGAGGGGATCGCCTACTTGGCCTTGGAGATCGAGGGATACACGGGCAGGACCGTCGCCGACGTGCTGGGAGTCAACGCCCCCTCGATCTACCGAGCTGCCCAGCGAGGCCGCGCCGCGCACAAACAGTGGCATCGTCTGATCGCGCAGCAAAGAGAATAAAGAAGCAACGTCCCCCAGGCGTCCCCCAAGGCGTTCGTCTCGTCGAAGAAGGTGTTGCCGAATGAAGAAGCCTGCCATCGAGTATCCGTGTGAAATTCGCCCGCTCTCCAAGGACGAGGGAGGC
>JACQXP010000377.1 GCA_016208645.1 Candidatus Methylomirabilota bacterium
CGATCCGGCACCCCGGAGCCCGGCGAGCAGCAGGAGCGGGGACGGCTGCAGGAGGGGTCCCGATCCCCGCGGGAACAGCCCGGCGGCTGCCGCCAGGACAAGGAGCAACACGAGGCCCACAAGCCCGACGGGGCTGCGGCCGCCGCTGGCCCAGGGCAGGCCGATGAGGAGGCCGCACAGGAGGAGGATGGACAGGGGCAGGAAGCGGCTGTCAGGAGTCGGCATGGTCCCGGTCGCGGATCTGCCGGTCCAGGCCGTACTTCTTCGCCCGATAGCGGAAGGAACGGAAGTTGATCCCCAGCAGTTGGGCCGCCCTGGTCTGGATCCCCCCGGCCTTCTCCAGGGCATCCTTCATCAGGGCCTTCTCGAGGTCGGCCACGACCTGCTCCAGGTCCAGGCCTTCAGGCGGAACCTCCCCGCGGGGGAGCGGGAGCGGTGGCGCCGGCTGGCAGACGCTGGGCGGAAGGTTGTCCACCTGCACCTCGTCGGTCCCCGCCAAGGCCACGGCGCGTTCGATGGCGTTCTCCAGCTCTCGCACGTTCCCGGGCCAGGCATACGTCATGAGGACCTGCACGGCTTCCGGCGATATCTCCATCGCCGGTCGCCCGGCCTTGGCCGCGTAGCTCCCCAGGAAATTTGTCGCCAGGACCAGGATGTCCTCCCGGCGCTCTCGCAGTGGCGGGAGCTCTACGGGGATGACGTTCAACCGGTAGTAGAGATCTTCTCGGAAGCTCCCCTGCTGGATGAGCTGCGTCAGGTCCTTGTTGGTAGCCGCCATCATGCGGACATCCACCTCCATGTCCTCGGTGCCCCCCACGCGCCGGAAGATGTGGTCCTGGAGGAAGCGCAAGAGCTTCACCTGCAGCATCGGGCTCATCTCTGCGACCTCGTCCAGGAAGACGGTGCCACCCCGGGCCACCTCCAGCAGCCCCACCTTATTTGCGGTGGCCCCCGTGAACGAGCCCTTGACGTGGCCGAACAGCTCGCTCTCCAAGAGTTCCTCCGGGATTGCCCCGCAGTTGATGGCCATGAAGGGCCTCACGGCCCGAGGCGAGTTGCTATGGATGGTCCGCGCCACCAACTCCTTCCCCGTGCCGCTCTCGCCCGTGATCATGATCGTCGAATCCACGACCGCCACGCGGCTGATGAGCTTGTAGAGTTCCACCATCTTCGGACGTTTCCCAATGATCCCTCGAAGGGCTGCCTCCTCCAGCCGGGGCGGGGCCGTCGGCTCGACCTGCGGGCGCCGCTCGACCCGGGCCAGCGCCCGCTGGATGACGAGCCGGATCTCGTCCACCTTGAACGGCTTCGTGATGTAGTCGAAGGCCCCCTGTTTCATCGCCTGGATGGCCGAATCCGAGGACGCATAGGCCGTCACCATGATCACCGGCGTGTCCAGGCCGTGCTCGCGCAACCCGGTCAGGAGCCCCACCCCATCCAACCGCGGCATCTTGATGTCCGAGATGACCAGATCCAGCTCGCGGCCGGTGGCCAGGGCCAGCCCAGCCTCGCCGTCCGCGGCCGTGGTGACCTGGTGACCATCCTTTTCCAGCAGGATGCGGAGGAACTCCCGCATGGCCTCCTCATCGTCCACCACGAGGATCCGGCTCACGCTGCACCTCGGCCAAAAGGCAATGACCAATGACCAATGACCAATGACCAATTGCTGCGGAAACCGCCGGGGTCAGCCTGGCGGAGCGTCAGTCCGCGGAGCAAGAACCCCCTGCTTGGCCCCGGGGACAGGCGACGTTGCATCATCTTGTCCGGCTTTCCGCGGCCACGGTCACCGGGGCGCGGTGCAGCCAGATGCGGAAGGTGGTCCCGGTCCCCGGGCGGCTCTCCACCCCGATGCGGCCGTCCATGCTCTCGAGGATCTTGCGCGCAATGGAGAGCCCCAGGCC
>JACQXP010000378.1 GCA_016208645.1 Candidatus Methylomirabilota bacterium
CGAAGGCGGTCATCATGATGATCCGGGAGTGCGGGCAGACTCGCCGGAATCCCGGCAGCAGATCCAGGCCGCTGGGCCCGGGCATGTTCTTGTCCATCAGGATGACGTCGAACTTGTGGGCCCGGAGGGCCAGCACCGCCTGGGTCCCATCCTTGGCCTCGACAACCTCGTACCCCTCGTTGCGGAGCACGTCGAGGAGCAGGGCGCGCATCTCCGAATCATCGTCCACCACCAGCACATTCGCCCGTCTTGGCACGGCTTCCTCCTCCGCGGTCAGGCCCGACGACGGCTGGTCCCGCCCCATCGCCGGAGCTGCAGGACCGCCAGGCAGCGACCTTCCAGCGGGTAGATCTCGCCGCCCTTCATCGGGGGGTGCAACCGGCGCCCGTCAGCGGTCCGCGAGTCGAGGAGGAGTTCCCACCCCACGCCGGGCCGGTGGGCCGGCAGGGTGAAGGGCAGGGGTTCGTGGTGGCCGCTCAGGAGGATGAGCAACGTGTCGTCCGTGATCGGATCCCCCTGGGCGTCCACTTCCTCGATGGCGTCTCCCGCCAAGCGGAGGCCGAGGCACCGGGTCTGCGGGTTGGTCCAATCCTCCTCCGTCATCTCCTTGCCGTCCGGCCGGAACCAGGCCAGGTCCTTGACCTCGGACCCGCGGATCCGCCGCCCGTAGAAGAACTGGCGCCGGCGCAGGACCGGGTGCCGGCGGCGCACCTCGATGAGGGAGCGGGTGAACACCAGGAGGTCCCGCCGCCGCCTGTCCAGCTTCCAGTCGAACCAACTGATCTCGTTGTCCTGGCAGTAGCCGTTGTTGTTGCCCTGCTGCGTCCGGCCGATCTCGTCGCCTCCGCAGAGCATGGGGACCCCCTGGGAGAGGAGCAGGGTCGCCAGGAAGTTCCGCTTCTGCCGCTCCCGAAGGGCGAGGATCGCGGGGTCCTTGGTGGGGCCCTCCACCCCGCAGTTCCAGCTTCGATTGTCGTCCGTCCCGTCCCGGTTCTCCTCGCCGTTTCTCTCGTTGTCCTTCCCATTGTAGCCCACCAAATCGTGGA
>JACQXP010000379.1 GCA_016208645.1 Candidatus Methylomirabilota bacterium
CCGGGCCGGTGGGGCGGACGTTCACCCGCTTCGCCACCTCCTCTCTGGGGGTCCGGGACCGCGGGGCCGGCGCCCTGGACCTGTGCTATGTGGCTTGCGGGCGCTTCGACGGCTACTGGGAAATTGATCAGTCACCCTGGGATGTCGCCGCGGGAGGTCTGCTGGTCGAGGAGGCGGGCGGGCGCATGTCGAACTTCCGGGCCGGGCCCTTCGACATCTTCGGGGGAGAGACCGTCGCCAGCAACGGGAAGATCCACGACCAGATCCTCGCCGTGCTGGCCATGCCCGGCGGGATTCCCAAGCGGTACCGGCCTCCCATGCGGCGCCGCTGAACCCCTGGCCGCATTTCGAAAGGGCATTCGTGCACTCACTGCTCCGGCAACAGAAGATCCTGGCCCTCCTGAAGCAGCACGGGGTCGTGTCGGTGGGCCGGCTGGCTCGAGCGGTGCGTGCCTCCGAGATGACGGTGCGCCGGGATCTCGCCGTCCTGGGGGAGCGCGGGATGGTGCGCCGGCTTCATGGCGGGGCCGTCCTGGAGCTGGGGAAGACGGAGGAGTCCCACTTCTCCAACTCCCGGCAGCAGCACGTGGAAGAGAAGGAGGTCATCGCCAAGGAGGCGGCCGCCCTGGTCTCTCCCGGCAGCGTCGTCGCCCTGGGCGCCGGGACCACCACCTGGCACGTCGCGCGGGCGCTGGCGCCGCGGACCGATCTCACCTTCATCACCAATTCGACGAATATCGCCCTGGAGCTGGACCGGGGCCAGTCGAACATCATCCTGACCGGCGGCCATTTCCGTACCCCCGCGGACGCCCTGGTGGGCCCCCCATCCCTGTGGACGCTGGAGCGGCTCCAGATCGACATCCTCTTTCTCGGCGCCAACGGGATTGACCTGAAGGCCGGTTTCACGACGCCGATCCTGGCAGAGGCCCAGACCAACGCCGCCATGATCCGCAAGGCATCGCGGGTGGTGGTGGTCGCGGACCACAGCAAGTTCGGCCGGGTGACGCTCGCCACGTTCGCGCCGATCGGCGCCGCCCAGGTTCTCGTCACCGACGCCGCGTCGCCCCGGTCCATGCTCGCAGGCATCCGGCGGTGCGGGGTGCAGGTGATGGTGGCGGGCAAGGCGAAGCGGTGAAACGAGGCAGCGAATCACAGAGTGTTGAGGTTATCGAAAAGATTCTGATCCACCCCGGCGTATGGCCGCCATCATTCGCGGCCCTCCCGAGACGGCGGCTGCATGACGCCGCGAGGGTTTTCGGCAGCTCTCGCCCCCCGTTCTCTCGCCCTGACGTGCCCGGTCCGCCGATGGTTTCCGGTCTGCCACAAA
>JACQXP010000303.1 GCA_016208645.1 Candidatus Methylomirabilota bacterium
AGCCGGTAGACCGCCGCATCGTCACTCTGGGTGAGACCCACCAGGAGATCCGGGTGTTCGTGCTTGGTCAGGTGATCCACCAGCTCGCGCAGGTCCGCCGGACCCAGCTTGGAGGCTCAGCCGGCACAGGCCGCGTATTCGGTTAATCGAATCTCCTTGCCCGTGGGGGCAACGAGACTGTCCTGCACGCCCATGGTCCTCCTCCGATTCCCGGCTGCCCCGAGTCCGCTCCGGCCGGGGGCCTGCTCCTTTCGATGCGGTGATCGTCGAACCCGATTCGATCCCCCAGGCGGCGTCGCAGCGTGCCGTCGGGCTGGCAACCTCCCCGCCGAGTCACGGATAGCACAGTTGGGAGAATGAGACAAATAGATTCTGCCGATATGGGTGACCCTCAGACGCGCCGCCTCGCTTCGGAGAAATGCCGGATTGCGACGGGAACCTACCGGTGGGGGAGTTCCAGGGTCAGGGCGAGAGGCGCCGGCGTATCGCGGCGCTCGACCAGGAGAGACACCGCCCGATCCGCACGCCGCATCGCCCGGTCGAAGTCCTCGAGGCTCTTGGTCGGCTGGCCGTTGGCCTGCAGGATCACGTCCTGGGGGCGCAGGCCCGCCCGGGCGGCGGGCGAATCCGTGTCCACGAAGGCGACGAAGATGCGGCCCGGCGCGGCTTCCTGTCCCCGTCGCGGATCACGCTCGTCCTCGGCTCGGACCAGGAACCCGAAGCGCTCGCCGGCGAGCTGGGCGCGGGCCTCCACGGGCATGGCGCCGATGGTGACGGGCAGGGTCAGGCAAGAGGACTCGCGCAAGACCGTGAGGAGCACGCGCTGGTTGATCGGTTGGGATCGAATCGTCCGCTGGAGCTGCCGGACATCCCAGATGGGCTGTGCATCCACCCGGACGATGACGTCCCCGCGCTTCAGGGGAGCGTGTTCGGCCGGGCCGCCCTTCAGGACGTCCACCACCAGCACCCCCGTCCCGGCCGCGGGACCAAAGGTCTGGGTCAAGCGATCGGCCAACTCCTCGCCGACGTCGGCGATCGAAATACCCAGCCACCCCAAGTCCGGAGACGCCTGCGCATCCACCCGGCCGGGGATCACGGACAGCCAGAGCAGAAGCAGCGCGAAGGGGATCCCCTTCGCGGAGGTCCCCCGGCAACGCCCCTTCATTGCTTCACCAACTCCGCGACTTCCACGTCTATGCCACAGATCTCGCAGTAGACCCGGTCGCCTTGAATCCTGGAGACGTCGAACTGCTGTTGGAAGCAATAGGGGCAGAATCGGATGTCGCGGCCGGCCGGTGTGTCCTCGGCCATGAGGACGCCTCCTTTCCCCCTCAGTGCCAGATGAGCTTAGTCCAGGTCTCCTGCAACGTCAAGCCGGGCCGGGGGTGACCCCGGATATGCAAATGTCAAACTGACAACCGACAACCGGTCACATCCGATTGCAATAAGATGGCCGGTTGTCAGTTGTCGGTTGTCCGTGTTGAATTGTCAATTGGCTGGGGTCGCCCCTGCGGGCACGCATCAGCATCCGGAGCGCGGCGAAGGGGCCCCTGCGCGCGTTGACAGCCATTTGCGCCTATGCTATGGTCCGCCTGCCTTCCAGAAAGGCAGCCTTGTGGAGGCGGTGGGGGCAGGGTTGGCGTTACGGCTTGGCCCTGCTTTTTTGTTCATGCATGCGTGCACGTGGCGTCTTGGGAGCCGGGTGGGCAGGATGCGTGTCCTGCCTCTGTCCCTGCTGCTGCTCCCGCTTCAGGCAGAGCAGGTGGCAGCCGGGGCCCTGGAGCGCGCCATGCTGGGCAAGTCCGCCGTCGTGGACCTGACCCACGTCGTCAGTGAGCGGGCCCCCGCCGGGGGAGGGCAGGATCACCCCCGGCCCGAGGTCCTGGCCGAGGGAGAGCGGAACAGTGCCCTCCAGCGCCCCCCGTTGCCGTCCGATCTCGCCACGCATCTGGACTTGCCGGCGAGTGTCGTGAAGGGCAAGCCAACCGTGGCCGAGGTCCCGGCCAGCGAGTTCCTCGTCCACGCCGTGGTGGTGGACATCGGCGCCAAGGTCGAGCAGACGCCGGACTACCGGGCCACGGTCGAGGACCTCCAGGCCTGGGAACGCCGGAACGGCCGCATCCCCAAAGGCAGTGCGGTCCTCCTCCACACCGGCTGGGCCCGCCGGTGGAGCGACGCGACCCGCTATCTGAACCTGGACGCGCAGGGGGTGCCGCGCGTGCCCGGGTTCTCCCCCGGGGCCATGGCCTTCCTGATCAGCCAGCGGGATATCCGTGGCGTGGGTATGGATACCTGGGGTGCCGAGGTCCCGCCGGGAACCCATGGCGGGGACGACGGGATGCGCCCCCTCCTGCAGGCGGGGAAGTGGCAGCTCGTGAATCTCACCAACCTGGACCGCCTCCCGGCCAAGGGCGCCAAGCTGGTGGTCGCGCCGCTGCGGCTCGAGGCCGGGTCGGCGCCGGCCAGGGTGATCGCTATCTTACCTTGAAATTCCGCCGCGTGGAGACAGCAGTTCCCGAGACACAGCCATGCCTGACCCCCTCCGCCGCATCGCCCGCATTCCCACCGCCGTCCTGTCGGACGCCCTGGGCCGTCTGGGGACCATGACCGCGGCCATCAAGCCGATGGTCCGCGGGATGCGGCTGACCGGGATCGCCCATACGGTGCGCTGCTTTCCGGGGGATTACCTCACCCTGCTCAAAGCGCTGGCCGAGGCGCGAGAGGGCGAGGTGCTGGTGGTGGATGGCGGCGGGGTGGTGGAGGCCGCCCTGATGGGCAAGCTCATGGCCATCGAGGCCCGGCGCAAGGGCCTCCACGGTTTCGTCATTGACGGGGCGGTCCGGGATCTGCGCGGCCTGGAGGAGGTGGACGTCCCCGTCTTCGCCCGGGCGGCCACGCCCCGGGTCGGGACGGCCGAGCACCTCCAGGAGACCCAGGTTCCCATCATCTGCGGGGGGGCGCCGGTGCAGCGCGGGGACATCGTCCACGGGGACGAGGACGGCGTGGTGGTCTTCTCCGCCAAGCGGCTGCGCGAGATCGTCTCCCGCGCCCTGGAGGTGCAGCGGCACGAGGCCGAGGTGGTGCGGAAGCTGAAGCAGGGGCGACCGCTGGCCGAACTCATGAAGCTCTTCGATCGTCTGATCCAGCTGCGCAAGCGGGGGTGAGCATGGCCGGTCCCCTGGCGGGCCTCCGCGTGCTAGACCTGACCCGAATCCTGGCCGGCCCCTTTTGCACCATGATCCTGGGAGACATGGGGGCGGATGTGGTGAAGGTGGAGAACCCTGACGGCGGGGACGACGCCCGCCGCTGGGGACCGCCGTTCGTGGAGGGGGAGTCGGCCTACTTCCTGAGCGTGAATCGGAGCAAGCGGAGCTTGACCCTGAACCTGAAGGTCCCGCGGGGAAAGACTCTGCTGGCCGATCTCCTCACCCGTGCCGACGTCCTCATCGAGAACTTCCGGCCCGGGACCATGGAGCGCCTGGGGTTCGGGTACGAGGAGGCGGCTGCCCGGAACAGGCGCCTCATCTATTGCTCCATCTCCGGATTCGGCCAGACCGGGCCCGATGCACTCCGGCCGGGCTACGATCTCATCGTCCAGGGGGAAAGCGGGGTCATGAGCCTGACCGGCTTCCCCGAAGGGCCGCCGTGCAAGGTGGGCCTCTCAATCGCGGATATCATCGCCGGGATGTATGCGGTGCAGGGAATCGCCTTCGCCCTCTACGCCCGGGAGAAGACCGGACGGGGGCAGCGAATTGACGTGGCCCTCCTGGACGGGATGATCTCCTTTCTCACCTACCAGGCCGGGATCTACTTCACCACCGGGAAGAGCCCGTCGCGGATGGGGAACCTCCACCCCACGATCATGCCCTACGAGACCTTCGAGGCCTCCGACGGCCATCTGAATGTCGCGGTGGGGAACAACAGCCTCTTCCAGCGGTTCTGCCAGGTCCTGGGCCGGCCCGAGCTGGCCGCTGACCCTCGCTTTGACACCGAGGCTGGGCGAGTCGAGAATCGGGGAGCCCTGCGCCCGACCCTGGACGACCAACTGCGGACCCGGTCGGTGGCCGCGTGGATCGAGGCGTTCACCGCGGCCGGATTCCCCTGCGGCTCCATCAAGACGATGGCGGAGGTCTTCTCCAGCCCCCAGGTTCTGGCCCGGGAGATGGTCCGGACCGTCGTGCACCCGAA
The DNA here is from genome assembly GCA_016208645.1 of Candidatus Methylomirabilota bacterium. Classification (GTDB taxonomy): domain Bacteria; phylum Methylomirabilota; class Methylomirabilia; order Methylomirabilales; family 2-02-FULL-66-22; genus 2-02-FULL-66-22. The sequence goes on from JACQXP010000303.1 coordinate 4,189, forward strand.
GGTGGGGCCGGTGCGGGTGACCGGGAACCCCCTCAAGATGTCGGAGACCCCCGGGGAGGTCGAACAGCCGCCGCCGCTCTTGGGGGAGCACACAGACCAGGTCCTGGCGGAGTGGCTCCACCTGCCGGCGGACGCGGTGGCGCGCCTGCGGGAAGAAGGGGTGATTTGAAAATGGAAAATTTCAAACTGACAATTTCAAACCGACAAGGGACCCGGGCACGAGACAGGAACGACTTTGCGGACCTCGGGCGGCCCCCCGTTGTCGGTTGTCAGTTGTCTGTTTTGCATTTTCAATTGAGGCAGGATCGAGCGTGAATCCCCTCGCCGTCGCGGCCCTGGTGGTCCTGGCTGTGGTGAGCGTGGTGTGGACCGCGCTGCTGATCCCGGTGCTGCTGGAGTTCAAGCGGGCGTCCTGGCGCCTGCAGGAATTCATCCGGACGCTGGAGCTGGACCTGCGGCCCGTGCTGCACGAGGCGCGGGAGGGGATCCGGGAGATGACCAAGGCGGCCCAAGGGGTGGCCGAGAGCACGGCGCGCCTGCGCGGGGCCATGGCCGCCATGGAGGAGGCCGGCGAGAATCTCCGGGTGACCACCGGCGCGATCCGCGCCGTCTTCGGGTCGCGGCTCATCCCGGTGGCGAGCGTGCTGGCGGGCGTGCGGGCCGGGGTCAAGACACTGTGGAAGCGGTATCGCCAAAGGAGGGAATCGTCATGAGTGAAGATCGCGGATACTCCGCGGCAGCCGTCGCGTTGGGATTCATCCTGGGCGGCGTTCTGGGGGGCTGCCTGGCCGTGCTGTTCGCGCCCGAGTCGGGGCGCCGGACCCGGGAGCGCCTGCGGGACCTGGCCTCCGACGTGCGGGACAAGACCCTTGACGTATCCGAGGATCTCCGGGACAAGGCCGAGGAAGCGATCGAGCGCGGCCGCGAGATCTTCGAGGAGAAGAAAACGATCCTCTCGGCCGCGGTGCAGGCCGGCAAGGAGGCCGTGCAGCGCGAGCGCGAGCGCCTCTCCTCTCGCTGATCCTGACGCCCCGACGGCGGGTCGCCCCTCGCCAACGAACACACTCCGGCGGACGGGCCTGCCGGCCGGGGTCTGCGTCCGCCGGCGTTGGCCGCATCCGATGTCTCTCCGGCAAACGGAGGGTCTTCGGCCAATCGGGACAAGCTTGACACTCCCACTCTCCAATGGTAGGTTTCGCGCCACCGTTTCTCATTTTCCCGGAGGGCCCGGGGAGGCCACTGTCTGCCGGGAAAGCCAGAGGTACGGGTGAGGGCACTACACGTCTGAGGTCACGGGTTGAGGTTTCTGAAGAGGAGGGGGGACTATGACGCAGAAGAAACAGCGGCTGATTTCCAGACGGGATCTCATCAAGGCTGGCGCGCTGGCAGCGGGGGTGGGTCCGGCGATCATCATCCCCGGACGGGCCCGCGCGGCCAAGAAGACGCTCAAGATTCTTCAGTGGGTGCACTTCGTGCCGCCATATGACGAGTGGTTCAACAAGAAGTACACCAAGGAATGGGGCGACAAGAACGACACGGAAGTCACCGTGGACAACATCGGCATCGCCGGCATCAGCGCCCGCGCGGCGTCCGAGGTCTCTGCCCAGAAGGGCCACGACCTGTTCCTGTTCAACTGGCCGCCACCGACCTACGAGGAGCAGGTGGTGGACATGAAGGACGTGTACGAGGAGGTCCAGCGCAAGCACGGGAAGCCGATTGACCTGGGCGTCAAGAGCACCTACAACCCCAAGACCAAGAAGTATTTCGGGTTCTCGCCGTCCTTCACGCCGGATCCCGTCAACTACCGGCAGGACCTCTTCTCGGCCGTGGGGATGCCCAATGGCCCCGCGTCGTGGGACGATGTCCGGGCCGGCGGGAAGAAGATCAAGCAGCAATTCAACAACCCGGTGGGCGTCGGCCTGGCCCAGGAGATCGACACGGCCATGGCCATGCGGACCATCATGTACTCCTTCGGGGCCAGCGAGCAGGACGCCAACGGCAACCTGATCCTCAACTCCAAGGAGACGCTGGAGGCGGTGAAGTTCGTCAAGGCCCTGTACCAGGAGACCATGACCCCCGAGGTCTTCAGCTGGGATGCCTCGTCCAACAACCGGGCCATGATCGCCGGGCAGATCTCCGTGGCCCTCAACGCCATCTCCATCACGCGCACGGCCGAAAAAGAAAACCCGGAGATGTCGAAGAAGATCCAGCTCACCAAGGCCCTGAGGGGTCCGGTGCGGGCCATCGGGCTGGAGCACGTGATGGACGTGTACGTCATCTGGAAATTCGCCGAGAACATCGAGGGGGCCAAGAAGTTCCTGATTGACTACACCACGAATTTCCGGCAGGCGTTCGTGGCCGGGGAGTTCTACGATTTCCCCTGCTTCCCCCGGACGGTTCCCGATCTGAAGACCCTGATCGCCAAGGACCCCAAGGCCCATCCGGCCGACAAGTACAAGGTCCTGGAGGACGTCCTGGAGTGGGCGACCAACGTGGGCTACCCCGGCTACTCTAATGCCGCCATTGACGAGATCTTCAACACCTGGGTGCTGAACGTGATGTTCGCCAAGGCGGCCTCCGGCGCGGCCACCCCGGAGGAGGCCATCAAGGAAGCGGATGTCGCCTGCAAGCGCGTCTTCGCCAAGTGGAAGGCGAAGGGGCTCGTGTAGGCCGAGGGGAGGTTGGCTGCGCTCGGGTGCGGCACGGCCGTCCATCGCCGTGGAACTGCTGAACGAAGGAGGCCCCGACTGGCGGGGCCTCCTTCGCTGTTGAGTGGACCCAGCATGGTGGAGGGGCGGGCCGTCTCCACCGGAACGGATGGCGTATGGCGACAGTAGAGGCCAGAGACATTCGGAAGAGCTTCGGGACCGTCCGGGCCGTGGACGGGGTGAACCTTTCCACCAAGGAGGGGGAATTCCTCGTCCTCTTGGGGTCGTCCGGGTGCGGCAAGACGACCCTCCTCCGCATGATCGCGGGACTGGAGAAGCCCACGTCGGGGGACGTGCTCATCGGCGGGCAGGTGGTGAACGATCTGCCTCCCCGGGCCCGAAAGATCGCCATGGTCTTCCAGAGCTACGCTCTGTACCCCCACATGACGGTCTTCAAGAATATCGCCTTCCCCTTGAAGGCCCAAGGGATGAGAGCGGATGCGGTTCGCCAGAGAGTCGAATGGGCCGCGGCGCTGTTCGGGATCGAGCTTTTGCTGCACCGCAAGCCCCGGCAACTGTCCGGGGGCGAGCGGCAGCGGGTGGCCCTGGCCCGGGCCGTGGTGAGGGAGCCGGCCGTCTTCCTGTTGGACGAGCCGCTGTCCAACCTGGATGCGAAGCTGCGGGCCTCCGCCCGGGATGAGCTCCAGCAGTTCCAGCGGCGGATCGGGACCACGACCATCTACGTGACCCACGACCAGGTGGAGGCCATGGGCCTGGGGGACCGCATCGCCGTCATGCAGCACGGCAGGGTGCGGCAGATCGGAACGCCCATGGAGGTCTACGATGAGCCGGCCGACACCTTCGTGGCCGCCTTCCTGGGGTCACCGCCCATGAACCTGATCGAGGGGAAAGACTGTCTGGTCGGGTTTCGCCCCGAGCACTTCCTGCCCAAGGAGGCCTTTCCCATGACGGAGGCGGCCAGCGTGCCGTTCCGGGTGACCCGGCTGGAATACCTCGGGGCGGACCGCCTGCTGTACGGGGTTCTGGAGCGCCCGTTCCCGGAGCAGAAGGTCATCGCCAAGCTCCCGTCCACGGTGACGACGTCCATCCGCCAGGGGGAGACCCACGAGTTTGTCGTGAAGGAGAAGGACCTGAAGTTCTTCGACCGGGACACCGGATTGCGGACCGCCCCTCGACCGCTGTCAACCCAGTTTGCCTGACCGAGGAGTCCCTGCGCTCACCTGCGCCGGGAGAGCAAGGTTCGCCAGCACGTTGTGCAGAATCCGTGACTGACGTATGATGACGGGGCGCCGCTGGCCCCGTCGGGAGGGGGAGCTGCATGGAGGCCGTCAAGGGAGAAGCCAGAGTGCTCCTGGGAGCACCGGCAACCCGGTTCTCCTACATCCGGGACCGGGAAGAGTGGCTGGGACCGCTTATGCTCGGCCCGGCCATCCTCTACATCGTGCTGGTGGTGGGCTTCCCCTTCTTCCTGGCCCTCTATTACAGCGTCAGCGACATCACGCTGGGCAGCCGGAGCCTGGGCTTCGTCGGCCTGAAGAATTTCACCGGCGTCATCGGGACCACGAAGTTCCAGACGGCGCTCAAGAACACCTTCGTCTTCGCCATCCTCTCCCAGCTCCTGGTGCTGGTGCTGGGGAACGTGCTGGCCCTGGCCCTCCAGAAGGACTTCCGGGGCAAGTGGCTGGTCCGCCTCCTGATCCTGCTCCCCTGGGTGGCGCCCATCTCCTTGGGGACGATCGGCTGGCTGTGGATCGTGGACTCGATCTACAGCGTCATCAACTGGACGCTGCGGGCCGTGGGCATCTTCGGTCCCACGTTCTGGCCCATCTGGTTGGGGGTGCCGCACCTGGCCATGGGCACGGTCATCGCGGTCCACGTCTGGCGGCTGCTCCCCCTGGCCACCGTGATCCTCCTGGCGGGGCTTAGCTCCATCCCCAAGGACATCCATGACGCCGCCCAAGTAGACGGGGCCAGCTTCTGGCGGCACTATTTCCAGGTGACCCTCCCCCTCCTGCTGCCGGTTGCCGTCGTGGCGCTCCTCTTCGGCCTGGTGTTCGCCTTCACGGACATGACCGTCATCTACGTCCTCACGCGCGGCGGGCCGTATGATACGACCCAAGTGCTGGCCAGCCTGGCCTTCTTCACGGGCGTCGCGGGAGGGGACCTGGCGGAAGGGGCCGCCATCTCCCTCTTCCTGTTCCCGCTGCTCCTGGCCGCGGCCATCGGGTTCCTCCGCATCGCCCGGCGGTCGGAGGTGGTGTGACATGGCGACCCTGTATCGGGTGAGGCGGTGGCTGGCGGACGGGGCCCATTTCGGGATCGTGGCCGCCTTTACCATCTTCGCTGCCTTCCCCTTCTACTGGATGCTGATCACGACCTTCAAGCGGACGACGGACCTCATGAATCGCACGCACAACCCCTTCCTCTTCCACGAGCCGCCGACCCTGGAGCACCTGCGGGTGTTGTTCTACGACACGCTGTACGGGCGATGGCTGGCGAACACCGCGGTGGTGGGGGTGCTGGTGGTCGTGGTCACCCTGGTCCTGGCCGTGCCGGCCGGGTACGCCCTGGCCCGGCTGACGGGCCGGTGGGGCGAACAGCTCGGCATCGGGATCTTCCTCACGTACCTGGTTCCGCCCACCCTGCTGTTCATCCCCCTCTCCCGGGTCGTGGTGGGACTCGGCCTCCAGGACTCCCTCTGGTCCCTGGTGCTGGTGTACCCCTCCTTCACCGTGCCCTTCTCCACCTGGCTCCTCATGGGGTTCTTCAAGGCCATTCCCAGCGACCTGGAGGACGCGGCCATGATCGACGGCTACAGCCGCCTGGGGGCGTTCGTGAAGATCGTGATGCCCATCTCCATCGCCGGGATCCTCACCGTGGTGATCTTCTCCTTCACCCTGGTGATGCAGGAGTTCGTCTACGCCCTGACCTTCATCTCCCCCGTCTCGCAGTACACGGTGAGCGTGGGGGTGCCGACGTTCCTGGTGCACGGGGATGTGTATTTCTGGGGCTCGCTGATGGCCGGCTGCTTCATCGCCAGCGTCCCCATCGCCGTCGTGTACAATTTCTTCGTGGACCGGTTCATCGCCGGGTTCACGGTCGGGGCGGTGAAGTGACCACCGTCGCACCCCTCGGTTGTTCGCCCTCATCAGGGCTAATCCGAATAATTCATGAACGGACCCGTGCATCCTCCGGATCAAATGACCAATGACCAATCCCGCCAACGTGGGATGACCAATGATGGTGGGCGCGCACAGCGCGCCGCCACACAGGAGAAGGGGACGTAGCAGAGTTATTAGACTTTTGCCCTCGGCACCTTCTGGCCTGTGGGGCAGTGCCAGCATGGCGGACGCCCAGCGGCACCATGCGAGATCGACGACCAGCCTGCTGGGGGAGGCGGCGCTTCATTCGTTGAGGCCGTGGGGATGAGCGGACACGCGGCAGCCTGGGGGTAGATCAAAGATCACCACTTCGGGTCAGAGTCTTCGTCAAAAAAGAGATCGTCAAATAAATCTGAAAAGTCTACTACGTCCCCTCCCCGAACGTCCCCCTCGGAAGGGATGAGACTCTCGCCCCTTCTGGGGTTCCCCTTGACAGCCCCTGCCGCCCCTGGTACCGTCCCTCACCGTGGGCAAGATTTGGGCACATCCCCTGGCGAAACGGTCCTCCACCGAGCGTCCAAGCCCCCCGATGGACCAGGCTTATCGCCCACCCGCCCACCGGCGTTTTCCAGCTTGCTATTATTCGACCTTTGAGCGGCTCTGTAGCACTATGATGTCGCTGAATGGGTAACCGAGCTATTCGGAGAGCGATCCAGAGCCTCCGTAGGCGGGTCGCAGAGCACCGGGAGAAGATCGAGCGTGAACGGGGAGGCCCTGACCGGAATGAAACGCTGATCCGCTATTGGGAAAAGGAGATTGACGCCTTCACGATCCGGCTTCGCCGATTGGAGGATCGGTTGGCGCAGCGGCAACGCCGGGGGAGGGGTTAGATGGCAGTGGAGATGAAAGAGGAATTGAGTGTGGCCCTGAAAACGGCGGGATTGGGCGGCGAGGTCGCCCTCCTGGCAATGCACTTGTCAGAGATTCAGGAAGAGGCGGGCCAAGTACTCGACCTGCTGACGGCGTTGCGTGCCCACGCCCATCGGGGGGACGTCGGTGCGACGCAGGAATCCCTGGCAGAATTGAGCATCGCTCTGGAACACCTCGTCGAACACGCGGGCCAAGCGTTGCCCGAGGTCCAGAAAAGGTTGGAGATCGACCCGGAGTAATCAGGGTGCCACTTGAGGCTCGGGTGGCACCATGCGGGCTCCGTGGACCCAACGACACCCCCTTCCCGGTCCGCAGCGGGCCCCCCGGTGGCCAGGACCAGGCGCGCGCGACTCCCCGGCCCTCTCCAAGCCGGTGTCCCTTGCTG
>JACQXP010000304.1 GCA_016208645.1 Candidatus Methylomirabilota bacterium
CGAGGACGTCTCGCGCCGCCTCGGCTATGCGCTGTTCATCTGCAACACGGACCGGGATCCGACCACCATGGCGCATTACATCGAGGTCTTGCGGGAGCAGCGGGTGGACGGAATCATCATCGGGGGAGGCGGCACCCCCGGGCGCCGCCATTTCCAGGCCCTCCACCATCGCGGGATCCCGGCCGTCCTGATCGGCCGGTACGACGTGCCGCTCCCGGCTGTCCGGATTGACAACCTGAAGGGCGGTTGGGAGGCCGCCACTCACTTGATCCGGCTCGGCCACCGGCGGATCGCAATCCTGTCCGGCCCGATGACCTCCACCAGCATTCAAGACCGGATGAAGGGGTACCAACGTGCCATCGTCGAACACGGGCTCTCCCTTCCCGACGGATGGATCCTCCGCGGGGACCTTCGACCGGCCAGCGCCCTGGAACTCGCGGGGCGGCTCTTGAGTGCCCGGCAACGACCCACGGCGATCCTGGCGGCCAACGATCAGATGGCCATCGCCACGATCCGGGCCGCCCTGAAGCTCGAACTCCGGGTCCCCGAGGACCTCTCCGTGGTGGGGTTCGACAACATCGAACTGGCCTCCTATGTGAGCCCGGCCCTGACCACCATGGGATTGCCGCTCTACCAGATGGGGGTTGCCGCGGCGGAAATCGCCATCCGGCTCCTGACCGGCACCTCAGGCAAGGAGGAAGCCTGGTTTACGCCGGAACTCATCGTCCGCGAGTCCACCGGACCACCGCCGACTCACGCGGGCCGAACAATCAACCCCCGGCGCGGACCGGGTTCGAAGAGAAGGGATGCGTGACATGGGCAAGGAAATCCGGTTGGCAATCGTGGGGGTCGGGAACTGCACCAGTGCCCTGTTGCAGGGACTGGCCCACTACCGCGCCGCAGGGCCAAGCGAGAGTGCGGGGATCATGCACCCGGACCTCGGCGGATACCGGGTGACAGACATTCGACCCGTGGCCGCCTTTGACATCGATGCCCGCAAGGTGGGGAGAGATCTGGCCGAGGCCTGCCTCGCCCCTCCCAATAATGCCTACCGTCTCCCCGGGGTGGCGCTGTCGTCAACGGGAGTCCGCGTCCAGATGGGACCCGTCCTGGACGGGGTCCCGGAGCACCTGAAAGGTCTGGTGGAGGTGCACCAGGGTGAGCCGGCGGATGTGGTGCGGGCACTGCGAGAGGTGCAGGCGGAAGTGCTCCTCAACTGTCTCCCCACCGGGTCGGCCCTGGCGGCACGGCACTACGCGCAGGCAGCGCTGGAGGCGGGCGTCGGTTTCGTGAACGGGATGCCAGAATTGATCGTGTGCGACCCCGGCTTCAGTCGCCGGGCAACGGAACACAAGGTTCC
>JACQXP010000362.1 GCA_016208645.1 Candidatus Methylomirabilota bacterium
ATCCTCTGTTGCCGGAGCAGTGAGTGCACGTCAGCCCGATCGAAAGCGTTCGGCGGTTCGACGGTACGGCAGTTCGGCGGTTCCCGAACACCCGAACCATCGAGCGTCCAAACGGCGTTAACGGCGGTGTAACGGGGGCCGGTACCGTCTTGGAATCCCGCCGGGCATGGCCAAGACCGCGAGGATCTGGTCGTGGATCTTCCCGTTGCTGGCGACGGTTTCTCCCTCGAAGCTGTCGAAGGACCCGCCCCGGAAGTTCGACATGCGCCCGCCCGCCTCCTCGACCATCAGGCCTCCCGCGGCGACGTCCCAGGGCGACTGGTCAATCTCCCAGTACCCGTCGAAGCGGCCGCAGGCCACGTAGCAGAGGTCCAGGGCGCCGGCACCGCGATCCCGGACCCCCAGAGAGGAGGTGGCGAAGCGGGTGAACGTCCGCCCCACCGGCCCGGAGAATCTCCCCACTCGATGGGGAAGCCCGGTCCCCAGGAAGGCCGATTCGAGGCTGCTGACCTCGGAGACGCGAATGGGCCGGCCGTTACACCAGGCGCCGGACCCCCGGACGGCCACGAACAGCTCCTCGTGCGCCGGGTCATCCACCACGCCCACCGCCACCTGTCCGTCCCGCTCGACGGCAATCGAAACGCAGAAACCCGGGATGCCGTGGGCAAAGTTCTTGGTCCCGTCCAGCGGGTCCACGATCCAGCGCCACTCCGTCCCCGCCGTGGCATCCAGCCCTTCCTCGGCCAGGATGCCGTGGGCCGGGAACCGGCGGCGCAGCCGGCGCACGATGCGGTTCTGGACCTCCACGTCGGCCGCGGTGACGATGTCGGCCGGGCCCTTCAGCGTGACGGCCATCGCCGTCCGGAAGCGTCGCTTGAGAATGCGACCGGCATCCAGCGCCAGGCCGATCGCTTCCGCGGTGAGCGGCCGCAACGGGGCCGGCACCCTGGCGACGCTGAACTCTCGTGCCCTCATGGCTCATCCCGCTGCAATGAAAAATTGAAAACCGACAACGGACAACTGACAATGACCGATGAACTAAGCAACACGACCAAGAGGCGGGCTTCGCCAGCACTTCGTTGTCGGTTTGTCATTGTCGGTTTGAAATTTTCCATTGCGTTCAGCCCTCGGCCGGAAAGAGCATGACGTCGGCCGGGCGCACGGCGAAGCGGACCCGCTCGCCCTCCTTCCGCAGGCCGGTCGGGTCCGGCTTGTGCTCGTCCAGGTGGATCAGGGAGCCGTCCGCCAGGCGGAGATAATAGCGCAGGATGGCCCCCAGGAACTCGCGGCTGGCCACCACCCCTTCCCCCAGCGTGGCCCCGGGGATGTTTCCGCCTTCGGGCAGCAGCTCGACCGCCTCCGGGCGGAACACGACCAGGACGCGACCGGCGAGTCCCTCCGCGGGCCGGGCGCGCAGGATCCACCCGCCGCCGACGTCCACGCCCACCCACCCGCCGTCGGGGCCGGTCAGGCTGCCCGTGAGCGCGTTGCTGGCCCCGATGAACTGGGCCACGAAGGCGCTCGTCGGCGCCTGATACACGTCCCACGGGAACCCGACCTGTTCCACCCGCCCGGCGTTCATCACCGCCAGTCGCTCGGAGATGGCCAGCGCCTCCTCCTGGTCGTGGGTCACGTAGATCGTGGTGATGCCCAGCTCGCGCTGCAACCGCCGGATCTCCGTCCGCATCTCCACCCGCAGCTTGGCATCCAGATTCGAGAGCGGCTCGTCCATCAGGAGCAGTCGTGGCCGGATCGCCATGGCTCGCGCCAGGGCCACGCGTTGCTGCTGGCCGCCGGAAAGCTGGTCGGGGCTCCGGTTCGCCAGGGGCTCCATCTGCACGAGCCGCAACGCCTCGATGGCCCGCTGCCGGAGCTCGGCCGGCGGGACCCGGCGTGCGCGGAGCCCGTAGGCGACGTTCTCGAAGACCGTGAGGTGGGGGAAGATCGCGTAATTCTGGAAGACCATCCCGATGTCGCGCAGGTGCGCCGGCAGGGTGTCGAGCCGCTCGCCATTGCACAGGATGCGCCCGGCGTCAGGCCGCAGGAACCCGGCCACGCAGCGGAGCAGCGTCGTCTTCCCGCACCCGCTGGGCCCCAGCAGCGTGAAGAACTCGCCCCCCTGGACTGCCAGCGACACCTCGGCCAGCGCCTCGACCTCGGCGTACCGCTTGCGGACCTTCTCGATGGTCAGGATCGTGCTCATAACTGACTAAAAACAGAAATGTAACCGCAGATGAACGCAGATGAACACGGATGGGGAGGACAACCATAAAAAGCCATCTGCGTTAATCTGCGTGTATCTGCGGTTGCTTCGTCTTCGTCTGGAGAACTTATCAACAATATCCTACTCGCCTTCAGACGGCGGTCACGGCGCGCTCGCCCATCATCCAGTTGACCGCCAGGACCGGGATGAAGACCGCCACCAGCAGGATCGTAGAGGCCGCGGCGGCACTGCCGAAGTTGCTGCTGCTCACCTGGCGGTAGATCACGACGGTGATGGTGGACCAGGCGCCGAAATAGAGGAAGATGGTGGCGCTGATCTCCGTGATGGTCTGCACCCAGGTCAGGATCCCGCCCGACACGATCCCCGGCAGCATGAGCCGGGCCGTCACCTTGGCAAAGCTTTTGAGCGGCGACACGCCCAGGCTGATGGAGGCCTCCTCCACCGAAGGGTCTATCTGATGGAGGATGGCGGACCCCGCCCGCACCGAGTAAGGCAGCCGGCGGACGAAGTAGGCCAGCAGCAGGATGAGGAACGTGCCGGTCAGGACGATGGGGGGCTTGTTGAACGCCACGATGAAGGCCACGCCGATGACCGTCCCCGGGATCGCATACGGGATCATGACGCACGAATCCAGCGCGGCGGTGGCCACCGAGCGGCGGCGGACCACCAGGTAGGCGATGAGCGTCCCCAGCAGGACGTCCAGCAGGCTGGACACGCTGGAGAGGGCGAAGCTGTTGGTGATGGCCCGCGGGACGTTGAACAGGACCTCCCGGTAATTGCCCAGGCTGAAGTTCGGGTACAGGACGGGCCCGCGGCTCTCGAAGAACGAGGTCACGGCCACGACGAACGCCGGCACCAGGGACAGGCCGATCACAAGGGAGGCATAGCCGGTGAGCAGCCCGCGCACGAACGGCCGCGGCCGCACCGGCGGGACCGGGCGGAGCTGGGTCATGGCGTACCGCTTCCGGCCGACGGCCCAGTACTGCACCAGCAGAATGGCCGTCGTGCACACTACCAGGAGCGTCGCACCCGTGCTCGCCATGGCGGGATTGCCCCCCATCTCGTTCACGAACAGGCTGTACACGATGGTGGGGAGCACCAGGTAGCCCTCGCCGATGATCATGGGCGCGCCGAAGTCGGCGAAGGCCGTCAGGAACACCAGCAGCGCACCCCCCAGCACCGATGGCATGGTCACCGGCACCGTGACCGTCCAGAAGACCCGCCAGGGGCTGGACCCCAGGCCCTGGGCCGCTTCCTCCAGCGACTGGTCCAGGGCCTGGAGCGCTCCGGCCACCATGAGCAGGACGAACGGGTAGAGGTTGAGGGTCAGGGCCAACACGATCCCGTGCATCCCGTACACCGTGGGGATCGTGATGCCGACCTTCTGCAAGAGCGTCGTGACGTATCCGGCCCGGCCGAAGAGCAGGATCCAGGAATAGGCCCCGATGAAGGGCGGCGACACCAGGGGCAGAATGGCCAGTGATTTGAGGACCGCCTTCCCCGGGATGTCCACGCGGGCCAGGAGGAGCGCCACCGGGACTGCCACCACGAGCGCAGCCAGCGTCACCAGTCCGCTGACCAGGAAGCTGTGGCCGATGGTACGCGAGTAGTACGGGTAGGCCAGGAACTCGCGGTAGTGCTTCAGCGTGAAGCCGCCGTCATCTCCCAGCAGGCTGGCCCAGAGCAGCCGCCCCAGGGGGATGATCAGCAGGACCGCCAGGAGTGCAAAGGCGACCCCGGTCACGCCGGTCCAGATGTCCCCGCGCCGATGCATCACGTCTCGCCAGCCACACAGAAAGAGAAGGCAGCCGGCAGAAAGCAGAAGGCAGCAAGAGCCTCCTCCTGCCCTCTGCCTTCTGCCCTCTGCCCTCTGCCTTCTGCCTTCCTCACTTCACCCGGACGATGATCTCCTGCCACTTCTTCACGAAGGCCGCATAGTTCTTCCCAGCCCACGCCATGTCGTAGGCCACGGCCTTGATTTCGCTCAGGGGAGCGAACCCCTTGTAGTCGAGGAAAATCCGGGCGGCCTTGGGACGCTTGGCCCCCTTGATCAGCGCGTTGCCGTCCGGCGGAACCGAGGTCCCGTCCTGGGGATAGATCACGCCCACCGGGGCACCGCCGGCCACCTGGCGCATGGCGGCGTCCTCGTAGGTCAGACCCGCGTGGTACTCGCCGTCCGCGACCCCCTTGGGCACCCGACTGGAGGACGGGAGGATCTTCGCGTTCTTCATGATATCCTCGACCACCTTCCAGCCGGTGTTGTTATCGCCGAACACCGTCAGCAGGGTGGCCAGGATCGTGTAGGACGAGCCGGACTTGTCGGCCGCGGCGTAGGCGATCTTGTCCTTCCACTTGGGCTCGGCCAGGGCCTTCCAGGACTTCGGCGCGTCCGCTTCGCTCACCAGCTTCTTGTTGTACACGATGACCATGGGGGTCACGTTGTTGGGCTGGACCCGTCCGCCCGCCATCCCCTTCTTGTAGATGGCGGTGATCTTGGCGTCGTCCGCCACCGTGTACGGCTCCAGGAGATCAGCGTTGGCAGCCAGCGGCTCGGCCGCCAGCGCCCAGAAGACATCGCCGAGCGGGTTGGCCTTTTCCGCCTGCGCCCGCTTCAAGACCTCCCCGGTGCCTCCCTCCACGAACTGCACCTTGATCCCGGTCTTCTTCTCGAACATCGGGCCGATGGCCTGGACGATCGTGCTCTGTGCGGCCGTGTAAACGACAACCTGCCCCTCATGATCCGCCGACGCGGCCAACGCTCCCGTCGGTCCGGCCGCCAGGACCACCAAGCCGAGAATTCCAGCGCCCCACCACCACCATCGCCTCATGGCTCCCTCCTTCCTTACCAGGTTTCAGTTCTCCAGGTCACGAAAAAGCAACCGCAGATACACGCAGATGAACGCAGATAGTTTTCAGCAGGGTTCCGACCCATTTGCGTGTATTTGTCGCGCCATAGGCGGATCCGCCCGGTTCGCATGGGTTACGTCCTGGCAAGATCCGCCTCGGGCGGACGTTCATCTGCGGTTGCATTTGTTTGTTTGAGGTTCTCTTCCCTATCCACGAACCTGACCGTCCCAGCCGATCGAGGTGACAGATTGCACCCCGCTATAAACGACCGCCATGGTCTCGCACTCGAGTGATTCACCCGGCGCCAGGGTCCGGTGTCGTCCCGCCGCTACCGCCTTGTCCAGTTGGTGCGGCCAGCCCGTCCAGGGCTCCAGCGCCGCATGGTAGTGGCCGCGCCATCCGCCATAGACCATCCAGCACCACAGGACCGGGAACACGTCCCGCGGAAAGACGAGACCGATCCCCATCTCGGCCTTCGGGTCCGTCAGGGCCACCCACCCGTCGGTCAGTTCGGTCGCGTAGTGCCCCTCGCACCAGCCCTGGGTCGCCGGTGGAATGGTGCAGACGTCGGGATTGGGCCACGGGTACGTCGTCCCCACCGGTCCGAAGGGGGCCGTGGCCGTGTGGCCGATGACCCCGACCCGGGCCGGGGCGTCAATCCGGTAGCCCGCCTCGATGCGAAAGCACGGGTGGATCCCCCACACGAAGTCCATGGGCCGCGTGCCGATGTTGCTCAACCGGTGGCGGAAGCGGACGACCGGTTCGTCCGCCCCCAGGCGAATCCACTTCTCCATCCGGGCCGGTGCGATAATCGTCGTCCGCGTGAGATACAGCCTGACGGCAGATGGGCCGGCTTCCTCGACCTCCCAGGCCCAGGGAAGCGACCAGAGTTCCCCCAGGTAGGGGTAGGTTTCGCCCTGGTAGGTGCTGATGTCGCAGGTGGGGAAGACCTCGTCCCAGCCCCCGCTCCACCAGTCGTCGAAGTTGCCGCCGAAGGCGGGCAGGCGAGGCGCCAGGCGGGGGTTCTGCCACAGGAGGTTCCGGTCGGAGCGCTTGCAGATGAAATCGGAGATCTTCGCCCCGACCTCGGGCAGGATGGTGAGGCGCAGGCGGGCATTCTCCAGCAGGATGGCCCGCAGGTCGTGGTAGCGCCAATGTGGATCAATTCGGGCGGCCGCCATCCGCTCCTCCAGGCATCCGCGTCCCCCTGCACATCGCCCCGGCCGGGGCGATGTGCGCGGTGCCATTCGCTCACAGATTCAAACAGAAGTCAACACGAAATCACACGGACGAACCTCCTGCCCTCAGGCATCGCGGCCGGGGAAAGCCCCCGCCCCCCGCCTTTCGAGCCATCCCGAAGGCCCCGGGAAAAACCCCTTGACGTGCCCGCCCCACCTGGGGTACACATCCTACCGTTAACGCTAACAGACCGTCCGGAAAAAATGCCGAAGCCTGTGCGGGCCCCGGTCACGCTGAAACATATCGCCCGGCACACCGGGCTGTCCATCATGACGGTGTCCCGGGTCGTACGCGGCCGCCCCGACGTCAGCCCGGAGAGCCGCCGCAGGGTCCTGGCCGCCGTGCGCCGCCTGGGCTATATCCCCAACCCCGCCGCCCAGCTGCTCGTCAGCCGCACGGCCCCGGGCGCGCGGAGCGACCGCATCGTCGGCGCCATCTTCAGCCGGGAGGTCGTCACCTCCCACAGCTACTTCGCCGGGATCATCCAGGGGATAGCCGACGAGGCCCGGCGCTCCGACTGCCATCTCCTCTTGGGATATGGCCTGGGCGACGCCACCCAGCCGCGGGACTACCCCCGGATGATCCGCGAGATGATGACGCGCTGGCTGATCCTGGTGGGCAAGGTTGCACCCCGCCTGGTGCGGCAACTCCACGGCACCGGGTTCTCGCTGGTCCTGGTGGACATGCGCCCGCCCATCCGGGACGCGGACGGCGTCATATGCGACGACGCCCAGGGGGCCTACGAGGCCACCCGCCACCTGATCAAGCTGGGGCACCGGCGCATCGCCCTCATCCGGGGCCCGGCGCGACATCCATTTTCCCAAGCCCTCACCAGCGGCTACCGGCGCGCCCTCCACGAGGCCGGGATGCCCGTGCGGGAGGGGCACGTGGTCGAGGCGCCGCTCCGGCCCGAGGGAGGGTACGAAGCGGCCGAGGCCCTTCTGAAGGGGCCGAGCCGCCCCACCGCCATCTTCACCAATGACGACGTGGCCATCGGGGCGCTGCGGGCGATTCACGATCGCGGCCTCAGGGTCCCCGACGACGTCGCCCTCGTCGGCTACGACGACATCGAGTACGCGGCTCACACCACGCCGCCCCTCACCACCGTGGCCGTCCCCAAGGAGGAGATGGGCCGCCTGGCGGTGCGCCGGGCCATCGCCCAGATGGAGGAGGGGGAAGGACACGCCTTCTCCACCACCGTGGTGTCCCACACGCTGTTGATCCGTTCCTCATGTGGTGCCGGCACGGGGACCCGCGCCGCTAGCGGCACCGGAGCCGGCCGCCTGCGGCGCCCCCGCCGAACCGGAAGGAGTCACCCATGACCGAGACCCTGGCCATCCGGGGGGGGACCCCCGTCGTTCCCAAGGACCTGCACCGTCGCTGGCCCATGACCACCGACGAGGACAAGGCAGCCGTCCTGGCCGCGTTGGACTCTGGCATCGTCTCCGGTCCCTATGCCCCCCAGGTCAAGGCCCTGGAGGAGGAGTGGGCGCGCTACTGCGACGTCCGGTACGCACTCACCACCAACAGCGGGACGGCCGCCCTCCACACCGCCGTGGCCGCCGGCCGCATCGGAACCGGGGACCAGGTGATCACCACGGCCTTCACGTTCCTGGCCACGGCCCTGGCGGTCCTGCAGAATAACGCCGTCCCCGTGTTCGCGGACATTGATCCGCGGACGTTTACCATTGATCCGGCCAAGATCGAGGAGCGGATCACGGCACGCACCCGTGCCATCCTCCCGGTCCACATCCATGGCGTCCCCGCGGACATGGATCGTATCCAGGCCATCGCGACAACGCACGGTCTCCTGGTGATCGAGGACGCCGCCCAGGCCCACGGCGCCACCTACCGCGGCCGGAAGGTCGGGGGGATCGGGGACATGGGGTGCTTCTCCTTCCAGGCCAGCAAGAACCTGCCCGCGGGCGAGGGCGGGATGTTCGTGACCAACCGCCCCGACCTGCGGGACCGCGCCAACCGGTTCCGGATGTTCGGCGAGGACATCCAGGAGAGCGACCGGAAGGCCTTCGATCCCGCCCGCCCCCTGGATGGGGTGCGCGAGTACAACGCGCTCATGCTGGGGTGGA
>JACQXP010000363.1 GCA_016208645.1 Candidatus Methylomirabilota bacterium
GGCCTGGAGGAAGGTCCCGTAGCTACTCGGGGGGGCGGCCAGCTTGTCCACCTCGGCCCGCAACTGGGCGAGCTGCTCCTTGGCGGCCGTGAGGGCGGCCACCAGGCGCTCGTTCTGCTGGTGGGCGTGCTCGAGTTGCTCCCGCGATTGGCTCAACTTGCTGCGGAGAAACTCGAATTCCTTCGGCGTCTGCTCCAGGCGCCGGCGCAGGTGGAACATCTCCTCCTCCAGCGCCTTGACCTGCGCCTGCAGACTCTCCATGTCCATCTCGTACTGGTCAATCTTCCGCTGATACGAGGCGTCTGTCTTCGGGAGTTGCCCCGAGAGTTTGCGCATCGTCGTCCGCAGCGAGTTCAGCTTGGTCTCGGAATCACTCATACTGTCGGGCCTCCGTGAGCGCCTCGTCCACGCCCCACCACTATCCCGATCCGATTGCGGCGAGTCGTGAAAATTTCTCGAGCGCCGTCACGAATAATGCAAGGTATCTTAAACGGCTTTCGAGGGGTGTCAAGTCTTTTCTCCCCGTCGAAATGCCCGCACGAGGCCCCAGTGTCACCCTCGGCGCGGTGCATCCCAGGACGGAGGCGACGCACGCTCCACGAGGCTGACCGCGGGCTTGCACATCGCCCCGAAACACGAATGGCTGGGAGATCCCCAGCCATTCGAACGTGCCAGCCGTCGCTCGGGTTCCCCCGACACGCGGGGGATCAGTGGCTGCACGTCCCTCACCCGCCGCTACTGCATCGGCTACAGCCGCCGCCCGACCCGACGAACTTGAATTCCCCCTTGAAAGCGAACCTGGAGAACTGCTTGGTCACCTTCGCACTCTCGCACTTGGGGCAGGCCACCCGGCTCCGGCTGGAGGGGACACGCTTCTCGAAGGCGTGCGCGCATTCATCACAGATGAATTCGTAGATCGGCATGAGGGCTCTCGAGGTCTTGCGGGTCCGTCCGGGGCAACCGGCCGGGGCTATTCGCCGCCGCGCTGGACGTAGCTCTTCACGAACTCCTCGGCGTTCTCCTCCAGGACGTCATCAATCTCGTCCACCAGCTTGTCCATGTCCTCCTTCAGCTTCTTTCCCTTCTCCGTGACCTTGGCGCCCGGCTGTCCGCCTTCCCCGGCCGGCGGCCCCTCGGTCCGTTTATGCTTCCGCTCCTGCTCCGCCATCGTCCTCCTCCTTTGTCCCCGCCAGCGGCGGGGCCGATCACCGGCTCGCCACCCAGATCAGGTGCGGCAGTTCCGGGAGCAGCACCTTGCTGAGGGCCAGGCGGACCGCCGCCTCCGACCCCGGGAGACAGCAGACGACCTTCCCCCGGCTCACGCCGCACAGCGCCCGGCTCAGCATGGCGGCGCTGCCGACCTCCCCGTAACTCAGCCAGCGGAACAGCTCGCCGAAGCCCGGCAGGACCTTGTCCAGAAGAGGGATCACGGTCTCGATGGTCAGATCGCGCTGGCCGACCCCGGTGCCGCCGGTCACGATCAAGCACAGCGCCGGGCCCTGGAGGAAGCGCCGCACCCCTGCCTGGATGCGCCAGGGCTCGTTTGTCACCACCTCGTAATCCAGCAGGCGATGGCCGGCCTCGTTCAGCAAATGCTGGATGAGGCGCCCCGACGTGTCCGTCGCCTCGCTTCGACTGTCGCTGACGGTCAGGACCGCATAGCCCACGCACCCGACTGCCTGGGCACTGGCCCGGTGATCCGGCGCACCCATCCTACCCACCTCGCAGGAGAGAGGACTCACCCGCGCCCGCCGCCGGCGCCCCGCGCGCGGCGAGCGTCCTGCCGACCGGTCCGCGGTCCTCGGGGACCGCTACGAGAGTTCCTGTTGGACCCTGAGGACCGTGGAGTAGTCGATGCCGGTCTGGGCCGAGAGACGGAGGAGGTCCCGCTCGGTGATCTTGCTCCCCCGTTTCATGATGGCTTGAAGTTCCCGGCGGACGACCTCCAACGCCTCTTCACCCTTCACGCGCATACACGGCTCCTTGCCGCAGGGCTACTGGTCCATCCGGATGACTGGAGCGGACAGCGCCTCCTCGCGGATGCGTTCCGCCAGCGCCTTGGCGACCCGTCGGAACGCGTCCGCCACCGGGGAATCACGCTGCGTGCTCAGGATGGGTTCCCCCCGGTCGCTCGTCTGGCAGACGATCGGGTGCAGCGGGATCTCGCCCAGGAAAGGGACTCCCAGCTCCTGGCTGGCCTTGCGGGCGCCGCCCTGCCGGAAGATGGCCGAGGGCGTCCCGCAATGCGGGCAGATGAAGCTGCTCATGTTCTCGAGGATGCCCAGGATCGGGACCTTGAGCTGCCGGAACATCGCCAGGGCCTTGCTGGCGATCTGCATGGCCAGATCTTGCGGCGTCATCACGATGACCGCCCCGGTCAGGGGGAGCGACTGCGCCAGCGTGAGCTGGGCGTCGCCCGTCCCCGGCGGGAGGTCGATGAGCAGATATTCCAGCGGGCCCCATTCCACCTCTTGCAGGAACTGCTGGATCGCCCCCGCCACCATGGGCCCACGCCAGATCACGGGGGCGCCGTCGGGCATCAGGAATCCGAGGGACATCAGCCGGACCCCATGCGCCTCGAGCGGGAGGATCTTCTGCCCGTTGCTCTGCGGCATCCGGTTGATGCCCATCATCATGGGGATGCTGGGCCCGTAGATGTCGGCGTCCAGGAGGCCGGTGGCGGCCCCCGTCTGCGCCAGGGCCACCGCAAGGTTCACGCTCAGAGTGGACTTGCCGACGCCCCCTTTTCCCGACGCGATGGCCACGCTGTGCTTGACGCCATCCAGGGCTGCCAGGCCTGGACCGGCAGGATGTGCTGCCATGAACTCTCCGTTCTCGTGTCCGCTTGCCTCGCGCCGACGATCACCGGGCGGAGGCGGCCTGCCGGGATCCCCCGTTCACCACCGGTCCGCCGCTGCCTTCCCGGAAGACCGGACACTGGCTGCATTGCAGTTCCTGCGGGAAGCCGATGATCTCCCAGCATGGGGCGAACCGGAGCAGGCGCTTGACCCCTTCGATGCTCACCTTCTCCGTGTGGATGAGCCGGCGCAGGCACTCCAGCCACTGCACGTCCCCGGCGCAATAGTATCGCTCCCGGTTGCGGCGTGCCGGCTTCACCAGCCCTTGGGACTCGTACAGGCGAAGGGTTTGTTCCGTGACGCCCAGAAGGTCGGCGACGACCCCGATGGGGAAGCAGGCCCCGTGGTCCCCGGGGGCCTCCACCAGGGCCGATGCCGCGCGACGAACCTCTGTAGGCTTTTTCATCTCAAGTGGAAGGTTGACCTCAATTGCTAACCGTAGCTTTAGATACCAGAGCAATGCGGGACTGTCAAGACCCGGTTCCGAGGGATTCCTCGTGGCGGGGGCCGCCAGCCTCCGCCCAGTTTCCGGTCGGCCGAGTCCAGGAGGGGTGTTGCCCGGGCGCGTTTCCGGTGATCGGGGACAAGGCTGGGCAGATCACCGGCACCTGAGTTCGGCGCCGGTCGGACGGCCACAGGCGCTGCTGGTCAGCGCCGGTCGTAATGATTGATCAGTCGGAGAAACTCTTCGCGGGTCGCCTTGGAATCCCGAAAGGCCCCCAGCATGCACGAGGTGATGGCCTGGCTGTTCTGCTTCTCCACGCCGCGCATCATCATGCAGAAGTGGTAGGCCTCGATGACCACCGCGACCCCGGCCGGCTGCAATGCCTCTTGCAACGCCTCGGCGATCTGGGTGGTGAGCCGCTCCTGGACCTGGAGACGGCGGGCGAACATGTCCACCAGGCGAGCCAGCTTGCTGAGCCCCACGATCTTTCCGGCGGGAAGGTAGGCGATGTGCGCCTTGCCGAAGAAGGGAAGCAGGTGGTGCTCGCACAGGGAGTACAGCTCGATGTCTTTCACCACCACCATCTCGTCGTAGGGCTCGGTGAAGACCGCCCCGTTCAGGACCTCTGCGACTGTCTGAGCGTATCCCGACGTGAGATAGCTGAACGCCTTCGCGACGCGTTCCGGGGTCTTGGTCAGGCCTTCCCGGTAGGGATCCTCGCCGAGTTCCTTCAACAGGTCCTTGACCAGCCGTTCGATCATGCTGGGCTCGCTTTCTGGCCCCGGCCGGCCGGGGTCGTGAAGGTCGGGCGCGCCAGCCCATCCGCGCCGTCGCGATCCAGGTCGAAAAAGTTATTTGGCGTTTCCTCCAGGCGCAGGTGGCACAGCCGGCCCGCCGGGAGCGCACCGTCCAGGATGCGCCAGAGCAGGGTCGCCAGCACCTCCGTGGTGCTGGTGGGACCGTCTGCCGGCGTGATCAGGAGGTCCAGGTTCATCCGGTCGAAGCCCCCCAGAATCTGGGTCCGCACCACCGCATCCAGCGCTGCCCCCCCATCCACCCCGCCGGTCTCCGGCGACACGGCACCCCGGAGGGTCACCTCCAGCCGATAGGTGTGGCCGTGTCCGTTGGGGTTGTTGCACCGGCCATAGATCCGCGCGTTGTCGGCCAGGCTGAATCGGGGATTGTGCAGCCGGTGGGCCGCCGAGAACTCATAGGAGCGCGTGACCTCCACCACCGGCACCCCGCCCGCCGGACGCTCCGGCTCAGATGCTCTCGGCATGTCTGGCACGCTCCCCGTAGTAGTCCACGAAGCAGGATCCGTCCTCGTGCAGGCGAATCCGGTGCAGCCGATGCCCGTGGGGGCCCTCGAGGCGCGGCTCCAGGAGCTCCCAGATGACCACCGCCAGGTTCTCCGGCGTGGGATTTTTCTCCTTGAAGTACGGGACGTCCTGGTTCAGGTCCTTGTGATCGAAGCGATCCACCACCGCCTCGACGATGAGGTCCTTCAGGGCCTTGAGGTCAATCACCATTCCCGTGTCCGGTGACGGCTGGCCCTCGACGGTGACCTCCAGGATGTAGTTGTGCCCGTGAACGTTGCCGCATTTCCCGAAGACCCGCTGATTCTCCGCCTCGCTCCAGCGGGGATTGCCGTATCGGTGCGCGGCGCAAAATTCCACCCGCTTCGTGACCTGGATCATCCCCCACCCCCTGCACTGGCGCTGCCCACCGGTTCGCCTCCAGCCACCAGGGAGACGCCCGGAGCCGTGTGGGTCAGGCGCCGAGCCGACGGGTGACCCTTCAGGGCGGAGTGCACCGTCGCCAGGAACGATGCCGCCACCCGATCGGCGCGATACCGTTCGACCGTCCGGCGACCCGCCTCCCCCATCGCCCGGCGCAGGCCGGGGTCGCGAAGCAGGCCCCCGATCGCGCGTGCCAGGCCCGGCGAATCCTCCGGGTCCACCAGCAGCCCGGTCTCCCCATCCGCCACCGTTTCCGGGACCGCGGCCGCCCGGGCGGCGACCACCGGTTTGCCGCACGCCATGGCCTCCAGGAAGACGATCCCGAACCCTTCCTGCCGGCTCGGCAGGCAAAAGACGGCGGCGCGCCGGTACCGGTCCACCAGATCCCGCCGGGGGATGGTTCCGAGGAAGCTGACCCGATCCGCCAGACCGAGGTCGTCTCGCAGGCGTTCCCACGCGCGCCGGCATGGACCCTCCCCGACGATCCACGCCTGGAACGGGACGCTCGCGTCCCGCAGAAGAGCATAGGCGTTGAGGAGGACACCGAGGTTCTTCCGCGGATACATGTGCGCCACGGTCAGGATCGCGGGAGGGCCCGCCTGGGCCTCGGAAGGCGGTGGGTCTGTCGCCGCCCACACCCGGAGGTCAATCAGCTCCGGAACGATGACGATCCTGGAGGCCGGGACGGCGTAGGCCTGGACGATCCGCTCCCGGGAATAGCGGCTGGTGGCCACCACGACGTCGGCGCGCCGGACGGCCAGCTTTTCCAGGGCCGCCTGAAGGCACAGCGCCGCGCGTACCGCGCCGCGCTCGTTCGTGAGTTCGTCGGCGATCACGCCCTTGATGCTGGCGATGTAGGGGACGGTCTTCCTCCGGCCGTAGTGAAAGCCGTCAAGGTCGAAGCCGAGGACCCAGTCACATCGGCCGGCCCGGAGTCGGGGTGCCACCAGGATATTGAAGAGCATCCGCTTGACCGTGAAACTGGGTGACCACCAGGCCGGGGCAACCATCTGCACCCGGATGTTCCGCTCCTGGAGCGACCGGGCGAGCTGGCTGATGCCAACGTACGTCCCGCTGCCCTCTGCCACGGAAAGCGGGGTGGACGTCACGAAGGCCACTCGCGCGGGCCCCCGGAGGAGCAGGTCCGGATACTGCCCGAAGTCTAGTGAGGAGGAACTGGGCATGTTTGGCCGGAGTATGGATGGGTTCGGGGAGCTGTCCCGGAAGAGCCGGCGCGCCCTCCGGCGCGCTGGCGGGGCTCGCAGCGCCCCATGGAAAGGTCGTTGGACGCTAATATGCGAAGCCTGAAAGTGTCAAGCGAAAAGGCCATGATGGAGCGAGCGGTTCAGCTCCTACCTTGCCTAAACCTCCAAGTTTTCATCGGGTTCCAACCCCCCGTGCGTTCGGGTCGTTGGGAGCCCCGTCCTTATCATCCCTGTAATCTTCGCGAAGGGATCATGGCCCTATGGCAAATGGCGCATCCGGTGCTTCCAATGCGACTTTTTTGGTCGGATCGGAAAAAATTCCCGGGCGGTGGTTCCGGCCATGACTTGCCTCCGTTTTGCGAAAAACAATGCGATTTCAAATAGATAGCGATATACAGGTCAAAATGTTGTCCACCAGACACCGTTGGCACACCAACTGCAATGTCGAATATTTGAGAAACCAAGACGCATGAAAAAGCAGAGCCTTGAAGGGTCGCAGCTCTTGGAAACGATGATGATCAAGCCGCTCGGGTCACGCCAGCTCATCGCCGGAACGGTCCGTGTCAATCTGAAACCGGACCGTTCCGAATTGGTCGGCCACTGTCCGACGTGCAGCTCCCGTCTCAGTGTGGAGGTTCGCACCGACGGCACATTCGGGAACCTGGTGGCCTGTATGCGCTGCAAAGAGATCTATCGCGTCGAGC
The DNA here is from genome assembly GCA_016208645.1 of Candidatus Methylomirabilota bacterium. GTDB lineage: Bacteria > Methylomirabilota > Methylomirabilia > Methylomirabilales > 2-02-FULL-66-22 > 2-02-FULL-66-22. The sequence continues at coordinate 6,952 of JACQXP010000363.1, forward strand.
TGGACGAGGCCCCTGTCCCCTCGGGAGGGCCCCCCCGTGGTTTTGGGGTCTCCTATGCGGTGGATGGGGAGTGGGAGGCCTCTTCGATCATGGAGTACCTCTTCGACAACGTGGGGCCCGTGAACCCTGTTGCCGACGGGTTTGTGTGCCAGCCGGACGAGTACCACCCGGACTTCCCGACCATCACGATCAACGAGCAGGGCCGGACGGTCCGCTTCGGCCTGTTTGGGAACTACTCGGAGCGCGAGGCGGGCGCCATCATCAATCAGGTGGTCTCGGAATTCGGGAGCAAGTTTCAGATCGACCTGCATCCGCTGGTCTTCGAGCGGTGGGAGTATCGGGACGAGACCAAGGGCTTCGCCCTGGTCGAGCGGCGGCCCCTGGGAACCCTCTTGCGGGATCGGATCAAGCGCCAGGCACGAGCATAATCCGCAATCCACCACCGGTGAAAACGCTAACGGGGCACCCTCGGGTGCCCCGGCCGTGTTTTTTCGGGCGGACGTTGCGACCGTTCCTCCACCCGACCCAGCCCCCCCCCATACTATCTGGACATTAGTCAGCTTCGCTGACGGCCCGGGGGTTCCCTGCCCCTGCGCGGGGCTGCGTCACCGGCGCTCCCGGGGTCACCCGTCCCCGGGTGCCCCCCCGGAAGACAGGAGGCCCCGCTCCCGCAGCGGCGTCCCTACCACCTCGACGAACTGTTTCAAGATCCTGGCGGTGAGCCCCCAGACGGTGTCGCCGTCGTAGTCGGTGAAGAAGACGCTGACCGGGCGGCCTTCGCGTTCCCAGATCTCTTCCCGGAACGGCGCCCCGCAGAGCAGGGCCGCGATCGGCAAGTGAATCAGTCGTTCGATCTCGAAGGGATCCAGGCGGTAGGCGTACGGGTGGGGAACGAAGCCCACGAACGGTCGGACCACATGCCGGGAGGTCACCGTGGCCGTATCGTCCAGTGTCCCAACGATCTCCACGTCCTTCGGCTGGAGTCCGATCTCCTCATGGGCCTCACGCAGCGCCGTGCCCAAGAGGTCCCCGTCGGCCTCTTCGAAGCCGCCGCCGGGAAAACTGATCTCCCCCTTGTGGGTCGGGACGAGGTCCGTGCGCTTGGTGAGGACGAGATGGGGGCCTGCCTCGTCTTGGTACAGGGGCAGGAGCACCGCCGCCTGCCGGAACCCCGGACGGTCCGCCTGGCGAGCGGTTCGCTGGCGGAGGATCTCGGCGATGCCGTCCCGCAGACTCCCGGGCACTTCCCCCGCAGGCCCGGCACCGCCCCGGAGTCGCCCGCCTGGCTCCGGCTTCCCGCCCCGTTCCCGTGACACCGCGTCCGCCCTCACGCCAGACGGCACCTGGCTCCAGTCCATGGGCATCATGGCCGATCCTTGTCCTGCGCCAGAGACAGCAAGAGGGGCTTCGGCCCCCCCCGAAGCCCCTCCGTCGCCGCGGCTGGAGCGGGTAGCGGGGATCGAACCCGCATCCCAGGCTTGGGAAGCCTGTGCCCTACCATTGGACGATACCCGCGTGCGTCGTCGTTTTCCTATCAGATTGCCCGCAAGCTGTCAACAGAAACAGCACCCCCTCCCCTTTCATCTGCGGACGTGGTCGCACACCCGGGCCAGCACGCAACTCCTGCACAGGGGCCGCTGGGCCTTGCAGACCTGGCGTCCGTGCTGGACCAGATGGACGTGCAGCGCGTGGCGATCGCCCGGCGGGATGCGGGGCTCCAGGGATTCCTGCGCCTTCTCCGGGGTGAATCGGCCGTTCAGCAGCCCCGGCCTCCGCGTGACCCGAAAGACGTGCGTATCCACCGGGAAGGCCGGCCGGCCCATGCCGAACAGCAGGACGCAGGCGCCTTGATGTTGGCCAGGCCGCCCGATCGGATGGCGGCGATCAGTGGATCAGGGCATCCAGCGGATTGTCGCGGCGGCGTGGCGGCCGGGTCGGACCGTAGGCCTGTCCGAGGAGCGCGGCGATGCGGATCAGTTTGGCTGCGGGTCGCATGATGCCCCCGGATGGAAAAGCGCGGGCTACGCTAGCCAACCCGCGGGGGAAAGTCAACGCGAAAATCGGGCTGCCGAGCGCGCGATTCCGGGGGCCCGCACGGCCTGTGCCCGGTCCTTTACTTCGCGGGATCAGGCGTGTATAGTTTTCACGAGGACGCGGACACACAAGGAGACGAAGGATGCGCATGCGACTGGTCGTGCTCGCGGGACTGTTCCTGGCCTTGGCCGTTCCCCCCCCATTCGTTGCGGCGGGGGCGCCTCGCCCGGCTCCGCTGATGATCCTGGCCCTGGGCAACACCGGATATCTCAATCCCACCGACATCCAGGCCGCGACGGGCGCCGTGCTCAAGCAGGGTCTGGAGACATTCGAACTCAAGGACTGCGCCGTGATCGTGCTGGCGGACATGGCCTTCGCCGCGTTGCCCGGGCCGGTCCAGCAGGGCCTGGCGCAGTACGTGAACGACGGCGGGGCGGTCCTGATCACCGGCGGTGCCCAGTCCTTCGGCAGCGGCGGATACCAGGCGGTGGCCTCCATCCTGCCGTTCCAGATCCGGGCCACCAGCGATTGGCGATTCACGCCGTTCCGGTCGCCGGTGCCCCTGCAGCCCGGCCATCCGATCCTGGCGGGCGTCACCTTCATTCCCGTCGGAACCCTGAATGACATGAATCCGCGTCCAGGCGCCACGGAGATCTTGCAGGCGGCCGGTGGCGGATCCGCCGCGGGCCGCACCGCGGGCACCGGTGGCGGATCCTATCCGTATCCATTGATTGCCGAGGTGGGCTCGGGTGCGGGCCGCGTCCTCGGGATGGCCTTCGACTTGAACGACTTCGCCGGCATGCGGGACCGCGACCTCTTCGTGCGAAACGCCATCACCTATCTCCTGCGGGCGTCGCGGATGGGACCGGCCCGATGAGTGATCGGAGGCTCGCCCACGGTGATCGGCGAGTGCCTGTGCGGGCCGTGCGGCATCGACGGCACGATGGCTTGACTCCTCTCGTGAGACCTCCTATCCTACCGTCCGATGCCTCTCGGATCCGCCTCGAGTGGTTCGTGAACGTTGACGCCGCAGCGTGAGGAGGGCGGAACGATGCAGATCACCAAAGAGATGAAAATCGAGGAGGTCGTCCAGCAGTTCCCGGAAACGATCCAGGTCTTCAGCCGATTCGGTGTGGGCTGCCTGGGGTGTTCCGCGGCCCAATACGACAACGTGGAACAGGGCGCGGCCATCCACGGACTGGACGCCGAACAGCTCCTGCAAGAGCTGAACGCCTGCATCGCCGCCCGCGCCTCCGAATCGAGGGGGGGAAATGTTCAAGACCCTCCGGCGTGATATTCGGGCGGTCTTCGAACGCGACCCCGCTGCCCGCAGCCTGCCCGAAGTCCTGTGCTGCTACCCCGGCCTGCACGCCATCTGGTTGCATCGCCTGGCCCACTGGTGCTGGACCCATCGTCTGAAGTTCCTCGGCCGGCTCCTCTCCCACCTGGGCCGCTTCCTCACCGGGATCGAGATCCATCCCGGGGCCCGCCTGGGACCCGGCCTGTTCATCGACCACGGGATGGGCGTCGTCATCGGCGAGACGTCGGAGATCGGGGAGAACGTCACGATCTACCAGGGGGTCACCCTGGGCGGCACCAGCCTGGAGAAGGTCAAACGTCACCCCACCATCGGGAACAACGTCGTGATCGGCTCGGGGGCGAAGGTGTTGGGCCCCTTCAGCGTGGGGGAGAACAGCCGGATCGGGTCCGGCTCCGTGGTGGTGAAGGAGGTTCCGGCCAACTCCGTCGTGGTCGGCGTCCCCGGCCGGGTGACGCACCGGGACGGCAAGAAGGTGGAGCACGGCATCGATCTCAACATGACCGACCTGCCCGATCCGGTGGCCAAGGCCATCCAGTCTCTGATGGACCGCGTCGGCGAACTGGAGCGCACGCTCGCCGAACTCAAGAGCCTCCTGCCCCCCGCCCTGGAGGCTGCTCCGGACCAGCCAGTCGCGAGCGGGTGGGAGGCCGACGTCCCGCCGAGCGACCGCACCCGTCGTGATCCCAGTGAACTGGGAACGGCCGGCCGTCGGATGTCCCAAGACTGAATACTGGGGAGACGAATTTACGTCGAGGTGGGCGCCGACTCGGTCGGGTCCAGGGGATTGATCACCAGCCCGCTGAGAACCTTGGGATAGAAGAAGGTGGACTTCTGGGGCATCCGCTCGCCGGCCATGGCCACGGCCTGCACCTGCTCCACGCGCGGGGGATTCTGGAACAGCGCCAGGTGCGTCTCGCCCGAGGCCACCGCCTCCAGGGCGGCCGCCTCGTCCCGGGTGTAGCGGATGCTGTCATCCGCCTGGCCCGTGGGCTGGATGCCCAGGATCTGCTCGATCACCACCTGATGCAGGATCGCCACGTCCAGGCGCGCGTACTCCGGCGAGTGCCCGGCCGCCACCAGGCTGCGGAACACGGCCTCGTCCCCCAGTTCCAGCACGAGCACTTCCTGGCCCCCCGCGTAGAGACCGAAGGCGACGGCGTCGCGGCGCCGCCGGTGCAGGTCCGCCAGGACGATGCGGAGCGACATCACCGGATTGCCGGGATCCAGCGGGACCGCCTCGACCCGGAAATAGCGTCCCAGGGCCTGGCGCAAGGCCTCCCTCGCCAGCACCGGGCGCTGCCGGATCAGCCGGTGGGTCGGCAGGATGACGAGGCCCGGATCCCCGGCGCTCACCAGGTACATGAGGACGAAGTTGTCGAGGCGGCGCCGCTGCACCTCGGGCGGCCCGCTGTCCCGTGCCCGGCGCTCGTCCCGGAAATTCAGGGCGGTCTCGTAGCGGTGATGGCCATCCGCGAGGATCACCGGCCGGTCCCGGAAGGCGCGCGCCAGCCCCGCCAGCGCGGCGGGGTCGCGCAGGATCCACAGCCGGTGGTGGATGCCGTCCTCGTCGAGGAGCTGGACCTGCGGGTCCGCCTCCATGCACCGGTCGAGGATGGCGCGGACCGGCTGGTCCTGGCCCGGATAGAAGCTGAAGACGGGATCCAGGTTCGCCGGGCAGGCGCGCATCAGGCGCAACCGGTCTTCCCGGTACTTGGCAAAGGTGCGTTCGTGGGGGAAGACGATCTTCTCGTCGTAGGCTGCCAGGCGGACCAGCGCCATGAAGCCCCGCCGCCGGATCCGATGCCCCTCGCCCAGCGAGAATTCCTGCTCGGCGACATAGATCCCGGGTTGGGGGTCGCGGGTGAGGATCCCCTCCGCCCGCCAGGCGGCGAACGTCCGCGCGGCCCGCTCGTACCGGTCCTCCCCCGGGGTGCCCTCCCCACCCTCTTTCGCCAGGATCAACCGGACCATGTTGTGGGGGTGTCGGGCGTGATAGCGCTCCTGCGCCTCCGGGGAGATGACGTCGTAGGGCGGTGCCACCACGAGCTTCAGGTCGGGCACGAACTGCGGGTTGTAGCGCAGGGCCCGGAACGGAACGATCTCGGCCATGCATGTCCCCCGAGGAAATAAAAAAGGTCACGCCGCCTGCGTAACCTTGGGTCTCGACGCGGCCGGATCAACCGGGGAAGACCAACCGGCCGCCCCCATTGCGGGGACGAACCTACTCGGGCCCCTGCGGCGTGTCAAGGGAAAAGGCCGCTCCGGGGGCCCGCTGTCCGTCCCGTTGATGGTGGGCCTCCTGGGTGGGCTTGCGCTGTTCAGCGGCTGTGGCGGGCCGACCCTTCGCCCGGCGACCTCCGTCGGGACCGGGGCCATCGTGCAGGAGGCGCCGGGCCTGCGGATCTCCGTGGAGGCCGAGGCCTGGCACGGCCGCCCCCGCAGCCTCCCGGAGCACGTCCTTCCTTTCCTGGTCCAGCTCAAGAACACCGGCAGCGCCCAGGTGGCCATCCAGCGGACCGATTTCCTGCTCCTGGATGATGCCAATCGCCAGTATCTCCCCCTGGCGCCGAGCGAGGTGGTGACACTTCTCGGGGGTCGGGCCTCGGGCGTGGGCGTGTCGCCATCCGTCGGGGTCTCGGGCTCCACGGCCGGCTCCACCGTGTTCGGCGTCGGGCTGGGGATTTCCCTGGGCGGCTCGGGGGCCGACACCCGGGACGTCATCCCGCAGGCGTTGCCGGATGGTCCCCTGCTCGCGGGCGCAGAGATCAAGGGCTTCGTCTACTTTCCACGCCCCGCGGCCGGCTACAAGAGCCTGCGCCTCGTCGTGGCGCCCCGGGACCTTCCGGGCCAACCCCGCCTGGATTTCGAATTCCGCCGGGCAGATTCGTAGTCGTCAAAGGCGCTCGGGAGATCGGCTCCGGTTCAATCCGAATGCGAGAGGGTCCCGCGCGCCGCCGTGCCGTAACCGAAGTCATCCACAGGAGGAGGATCGCATGCCATTCCAGACCGGGTACCTGTTTTCCGCTGCCATGGACGTGGAACCCAAGAAAGAGGCCCTCTTCAACGAGGTCTACGACACCGAACATGTTCCTCTGTTGCTGAAGGTGCCAGGTGTCATCTCCGTCGCCCGCTTCAAGACAGAGGAGCTCACCATGATCATCGGGGGGGAGCGCAA
>JACQXP010000364.1 GCA_016208645.1 Candidatus Methylomirabilota bacterium
AGTACTTGCGTGCCTCGGGTTTGAGGAGCGAGATGTCCACCGGGGCATACCGGAACTCCGGCCCACTGGGCGTCCAGGTGGCCAGGGTCGTCTTCAGCCACTCCCCGTCGTTCCGCTCCGGGAAGTCGGGCTTGTAGTGGGAGCCGCGGCTCTCGTCCCGGCGGAGGGCCCCCAGGGTGATCACGCGGGCCAGCTCCAGCATGTTCCAGAGCTGCCGGGTGAAGGAGACGGCCTGGTTGGCCCACCTGGCCGCGTCGTGGATGTCAATGCGCTTCCACCGGTCCATGTAGGCCAGGATGGCGTTGTCCGCGGCCTGGAGCTTGTCGTTGTACCGCACCACCGCCACGTTGTCCGTCATCACCTCGCCCAGCTCCTTATGCAGGACGAAGGGATTCTCAGTCCCGGAGAGGGCGGAGATCCGCCCGCACGCCTCCTCCTGGCGCTTCCGCTCGACCTCGAAGACGGAAGCGGGCACCGCGTCGCACGACCGCTCCAGGCCCTTGGCGTAGTTCACCATGGCCGGGCCGGCCAGCATCCCGCCGTAGAAGCAGGACAGCAGCGAGTTGGCCCCCAGGCGGTTGGCCCCGTGGTACTCGTAGTCCACCTCGCCCGCGGCGAAGAGGCCCGGGATGTTGGTCTGGTGGTTTCGGGGACTGCCCGCGACGATATTGCCGCTCCCGTCCGCCTCGTAGTCGATCCACAGGCCTCCCATGGAGTAGTGGACGCTCGGGAAGACCCGCATGGGAACCTTGCGCGGGTCGTCCCCCACGAACTTCTCGTAGATCTCCAGGATGCCGCCCAGCTTCCGGTTCAGGGTTTCGGCCGGAATGTGGCTGAGGTCCAGGTAGACCATGTCCTTGCCATCCACGCCGAGCTTCAGGACGCGGCAGACGTGGTAGATCTCGCGCGTGGCGATGTCTCGGGGGACCAGGTTCTTGTACCTGGGATACTTCTCCTCAAGGAAGTACCAGGGCTTCCCGTCCCGGGGCACCCAGACCCGACCACCCTCGGATCGAGCGGACTCGCTCATGAGGCGGTGCTTGTCCTCGCCGGGAATGGCCGTGGGGTGGATCTGGATGAACTCCCCGTTGGCATGGATGGCCCCCTGCTGATAGACGGCCGAGGCCGCCGAGCCGGTGCAGACCATGGAGTTCGTGCTCTTGCCGTAGATGACGCCGTTTCCACCCGTGGCCAGGCAGACCGCGTCGGCCGGGAAGACGCGGATCTCCATGGTTCGGAGGTCCTGGGCCGCGATCCCCCGGCAGATCCCCTCGGAATCCTTCACGATGGAGAGGAACTCCCAGTACTCGTACTTCTCCACGAGCCCTTCGGCCTCGTACTTCCGGACCTGCTCGTCCAGGGCGTAGAGAAGTTGCTGCCCCGTCGTGGCCCCGGCGAAGGCGGTCCGGCTATACAATGTGCCCCCGAAGCCCCGGAAGTCCAGGAGGCCCTCGGGCGTCCGGTTGAACGGCACCCCCATGCGATCCAGCAGGTACACGATCCCCGGCGCCGCCTCGCACATCCCCTTGGCCAGGGGCTGGTTGGCCAGGAAGTCGCCGCCCTTGACTGTCTCGTAGAAATGGATCTGGGGGCTGTCCCCCTCCCCCTTGGTATTCACCGAGGCGTTGATCCCGCCCTGGGCACAGACCGAGTGGGAGCGCTTCACCGGCACGAAGGAGAAGACCTGAACCGGGATCCCGGCCTCGGCGATCTTGATGACCGCCATCAGGCCGGCCAGGCCGCCCCCCACCACGATGGTCTTCGGCCGCGCAGCCATAATGCGATTCCCCCTACTTGAAGGAAAACAGGATGTGGATGCCCACGGCGCTCATCGCCGCAAAGACGACCAGGCTGGCATAGGTCATGGCCTGCTGGGCCTTGGCGCTGACGGTGAGCCCCCACTTGTAGGCGACGTTGAAGAGCCCATGGGCGAAGTGGTAACACGCGCACACGATCCCGACGATGTAGATCGCCTTCTCGTACGCCGGGGCCAAGTAGCGGGCCATGTAGGCGTAATCCACGTGCTGCCCGAAGAAGACCGCCTGCACCCGGGTGTTCCAGACATGGTAGATGATGTAGAGGAGCAGGATGATCCCGGTGATCCGCTGGAGCACATAGGCCACGTTGTGGTAGCGCGGGCCCAGTCCCTGGGCCGGGTGGAAGGCGTCCCCCCCGGCGGTGATGAACAGGCCGTAGATGCCGTGGAACAAGAGAGGGCCGAAGACCAGCCCGATCTCCATCGCCGGAAGATAGGGCATGCCCAGGAGGAACTCCACGTAGCGGTTGTACGCCTCGGGCCCGCGGGTGGCGAAGGCGTTGCCGAAGAAGTGCTCCAGCAGGAACACCCCGATGGGGAAGATACCCGCCAACGAGTGGAGCCGGCGGAGGTAGAACTGCCAGACGGCTGGAGTGGCCATGCGCGTTCCTCACCTGTGAATTTCGGCCCCGCCCGAGCGGAGGGGCGCGGTTAAACGTTCAACGTTGAACGTTCAACGTTACTTCGAGGAAGGGCGGCGGCCGGCCTTTCGGCGAAACCCGACGATCCCGCCGAGCCGGCCCCCGCCCCGTCCGGGTTACGAGGATTTCTTCGGCTTGAGCGGGGGCTTGGCGCCCGGCTTGGCCGAGGCCTTGGCCTCGGCCGCCTTGACTTTTTCCTCGAGGGCTTGCTTCTCCTTGGTCAGATCCTCGAACTGCTTCTTCAGGGCATCCGTGTCCGCCTTCAGGCTGGTCACCTGCCCCTTGAGGTCCATGTTCTCCTTCTGCAAGCTGGCCACCTGGGACTTGAGCTGCTCGTTTTCCTTCTTGAGCTCCTGGCCGCAGCCCGTGACGACCAGCGCCACGAGCAACACCAGGCCCAGGGTCATAGTGCGGTAGACGTTTCGCATTCCGATCCAGCCTCCTTTCGTTGGCGACAGCGAAATCCGACAGCGACAGCGCTTCGGAATTCCCTGTCGCTGTCCCTGTCGCTGTCGGCTTTTCCTTTCGGCTGTCCCTGTCGCTGTCGGTTCTTAGAGTTTCGTTTCCGCCGCGGTTTTCTTCACGCTCTCCAGGCTCTTCAGCACGAGCGCCCGATCCTCGTCGGACAGCTTGACCTCCAGCACGCGCTCCACCCCCCCGGCACCGATCACCACGGGGACCCCGAAGTAGTAGCCGTGGATCCCGTACTCCCCCTCCAGGTAGGCGGCGCAGGGCAGGACCCGCTTCTTGTCGCGGAGGTACGACTCGGCCATGGAGACGGCCGCGGCCGCCGGCGCGTAATAGGCGCTCCCGGTCTTATAGAGGGCCACCAGCTCCCCGCCCGCCTTCCGCGTCCGCTCCACGATGGCGTCAATCCTGTCCTTGGGGAGCAGCTCCGTGACGGGGATGCCGCCCACGCTGCAGCAGCGGGTGAGCGGCACCATGTCGTCACCATGGCCCCCCAGGACGAAGGCCTGGACGTCCTCCACGGAGACGTGGAGCTCCATGGCCACGAAGGCGCGGAAGCGCGCCGAGTCCAGGACCCCGGCCATGCCCACGACCTGCTGCTTGGGGAACCCGGTGAGCTTCTTGAACGCGTAGACCATGGCATCCAGGGGGTTGGAGACCACGATGCAGAAGGCCGTGGGGCAGGTACGCTTCAGGTTGGTGGCGACCTCCGTGATGATCTTGACGTTGGTGCCCAGCAGATCCTCGCGGCTCATGCCCGGCTTGCGCGGAATCCCCGCGGTGATGATGCAGACGTCGGCGCCGGCCACATCGTCGTAGGAAGTTGTGCCGCTGAGCCGGGCATCGAACCCGTCCACGGGAAGCAGTTGGGCGATGTCCAGGGCCTTGCCCTTGGCCATCCCCTCGGCCGCTGGGATGTCGAAGAGGACGACGTCGCCCAGCTCCTTCTCCGCGGCCAGCAGGGCCAGGTTGCCTCCCAGCTGACCCGCGCCGATGAGGGCGATCTTCTTGCGTGCCATGTCCCGCCTCCTTCCCCCCACCCCCGATGGCGTCACATGCGCTCGATGATGGCGTTGGCGAACGCGGAGCACTTCACCTCGCGCGCCCCCTCCATCAGCCGGGCGAAGTCGTACGTCACGATCTTGTCGCCGATGGTCGTGGACATCGCCTCGGAGATCTTGTTGGCCGCCTCCACCCAGCCCAGGTGCTCCAGCATCATGGCGCCCGAGAGGATCAGGGAGCCCGGGTTCACCTTGTCCTGGCCGGCATACTTGGGGGCCGTCCCGTGGGTCGCCTCGAAGATCGCGTGGCCGGTGTCATAGTTGATGTTGCCGCCCGGGGCGATGCCGATGCCGCCCACCTGGGCCGCCAGGGCGTCGGAGATGTAGTCGCCGTTCAGGTTCAAGGTGGCGATGACGTCGTACTCGGCCGGCCGGGTCAGGATCTGCTGCAGGAAGGCGTCCGCGATGACGTCCTTGACCAGGAGCTTCCCCCCGGGGTTGCCCCCGCAGTCGTCCCAGCCCACCGCCACGTCCTTGAACTCCTCCTTCACCAGCTCGTAGCCCCACCTGCGGAAACCACCCTCGGTGTACTTCATGATGTTGCCCTTGTGGACCAGGGTGACGTTCTTGCGCTTGTGCTCCAGCGCGTAGCGGATGGCGGCGCGCACCAGCCGCTTGGTCCCCTCGGCCGACACGGGCTTGATCCCGATGCTGGAGGTCTTGGGGAAGCGGATCTTCTTGACCTTCATGTCCTTCTGCAGGAAGGCAATGACCTTCTTGGCCTCGGGGGTCCCCGCCTCCCACTCGATCCCGGCGTAGATGTCCTCGGTATTCTCGCGGAAGACCACCATGTCCACCAGCTCGGGGTGCTTCACCGGGGAGGGGACCCCCTTGAACCAGCGCACCGGCCGGAGACACACGTACAGGTCCAGGATTTGCCGCAACGCCACGTTGATGGACCGGATACCGCCGCCCACGGGGGTGGTGAGCGGCCCCTTGATGGCCACCCGGTACTTCTCGAAGATCTTCAGCGTATCGTCCGGGAGCCAGATCTCCTGGCCGTACACCCGGTTGGCCTTCTCCCCCGCGTAGACCTCGAACCAGGCGATCCGCTTGGCGCCGCCGTACACCTTCGCCACGGCCGCCTCCAGGACCCGCCTGGCCGCGGGCCAAATGTCCACGCCGGTCCCGTCCCCTTCGATGTACGGGATGATGGGGTTGTCGGGCACGACCATCTTCTTGCCCCGCAGGGTAATGGCCTTGCCGTCCTTGGGCGGACTGAGTTTCACCTTTGTCGCCATGATTGCGTCCCCCTCTTCCTCATGAGTCGAGTCTGGCGGGAATTGGAGAGCGGTTCCTTTGGCGGGATTGTGGTAGCACAGGGGTCCGGAGGTGTCAAGGTCAATCCCCGGATTTTCCGCACGGTTGTGGCGGCCAGCGGAACTCAGGACGTCACCCGAACGTCTGGAAAAACGAACATTGGAGCGGTTACGGGGTGAGGAATTCCTCGTTGCAGAGGGAACACGCGCCAAAGGAGGCGCCGAAGTCGAAGAGGGCCCGGGTGCCCCGATCCTCGAGGAGGATCTTGCTCTCCCCGATCCGACCCGCCGCGCCGGAGATCGTGATGGTGACCACGCGGCTGTGCTCTAGGCGGAACGCCGGCGCCAGAGGGAGGCCATCTGGGGCAGCGCCTTCCCGCGCTCGTCGTACGCCAGCGTAAGGTCCACCTCCCAGCCCTCGCGGCGGAGCCGCGCCGCCATCTGGTCACAGTCCCGGGCGGGAACGCCGCGCGGGGCCTGGCCCGGCCGGAAGGCGTTCGTGACGAATTCAAACCCCTGATCCAAGAGTTCGGCGATCCGGGGGTCGGCAGTTCGCAGGAGGGTCATGTAGCTCTCACGGCTCATTCCGTATCCTCACAGAGCAATACTCCCCTTGCCCGTCCTTCTCCTGATAGGCAGGATCCGTCTAGGGCGTAGGGGTTGACATGAGTCCGGACATCTGTCATCTTGCTATGTAGGAGGGAACCGACATGCCACTTATAGCTCGCCCCGCACAGACTCGCCCCGTCCCTTCTCTACATCGAGTTCGGGCGCGGATCGGGATATCCCAGGAGACCCTGGCACAGATTCTGGGGGTCTCGGTCCGCACGGTCGGACGGTGGGAAGCAAAATCAAGCTTCCCCAGCCGACTAGCTCAGGACCGCATGGACCGCCTGACCGAGGTGCTTCAGCTCGCAGAGCAGATCTTCGCAGAGTCGGCCATCGCTTCGTGGTTCCAAACTCCGAACCCCACCCTCCGCGGTCGCACCCCGCTGGGAGCCCTCACCTCCCGAGGTGGCCTCGACGAGGTTTACCACCTCCTCGGGCGCATGGCCTGGGGAATCCCGACATGACCTGCCGTGGTGGGCACCGCAGACAGGTCGGGACCATTCTCTGGTGACATCCCCGCCGGATGCCGAGAAGCTCTCTGCCCTCCCGGGGCGGTCGGTGCGTGGGACATTCTATCGCGCGCTCCTGGCCGCGTTCGCTATGGAGCCCCTGAGCGTCGAAGGCAGCCTGCGACACGGCGGCCGATACAATCCCATGGGGGCCTTTGGCGCCATCTACTGCGGCGGGAATCCTGCGGTCTGCGCTGCCGAGATCCGCAAACGCGCCGGGCACCACCCTGTCCCCCGCCATCGCTTGGCCCGCATCCAACTTGGGCTTCACCGGGTCCTTGACCTCACCGACCCGGCGACGTTGGCTGCCCTGGGCCTCCGCGCGGAGGATCTTGTTACTGACAACTGGGAGCCTACCCAGCGCATAGGCGCTGAGGCCCGTGCGGCCGGCTTCGAAGGGCTGCTGGTTCCTTCGGCGGCCGGGCCAGGTCGGAACCTTGTGATCTTTCCAGACCGTCTGGATGCCCGCTCGCGGATTCGGTCTCTCGGATCCCGCCTCTTCCGCCTGGCCACAAAGCCGTAGCTGCCAATGCCGCTTCTCTTGTGCATCCAAGACCAGGAGAGGCCGATAGGGATTCTCCAACCTCCCAGCCCTCCTTGCGGACCTGCGGCGGAACCTATGCGGTTGCATTGCTCTTCCTAGAATCCGAACACGGCCCGGAGCCAGGGCAGTGCAAAGTAGATGACGAAGGCCACCGCGGTCCCCAGCATCATGGCGTGAAGCTCGTGCGCCTTGCCCCGGATCAGCTTGATGAAGGCGTAGGTGACGAACCCCGCCCCGATCCCGTTCGTGATGCTGTAGGTGAAGGGCATCACCACCAGGGTCATGAGGGCGGGGAACCCCTCCTCGAAGTCCCCGAAGGGGATGTCCTTCACGATGCTGCACATCAGGTACCCGACCACGATCAGGGCGGCCGCCGTCGCCTGGGGCGGGACCACCCCCGCCACGGGGGAAAAGAACAGCGCCAGGAAGAACAGCAGCCCGGTGACGACCGAGGTGAGCCCGCTCCGGCCCCCTTCAGAGACCCCGGCGGCGCTCTCGATGTAGGTGGTGGCGGAGCTGGCGGAGGAGAACCCGCCGAAAACGGCCGCCAGGGAATCCACCAGCAGGATGCGGTTCAGCCGGGGGAGCTTGCCCTTCTCATCCAGCCACCCCGCCTCCCCCCCGATCCCGATCACCGTCCCCATGGTGTCGAAGAAATCGGCCAGCATGATGGAGAAGATGGTCAGGGCGGCGGCCATGACGCCGGCCCGCCAGAAGATCGAGAGGTCCAGGCCGCGCCCGAAGGTGGAGAAGTCCGGCCAGGCCAGGATCCTGGGCGGAACCACCGCAACGCCGGGGATGGCGAAGGCGGTGTACCCGCTGGCCGCGTTCACCACGATGGCCACCAGCGTCGTCAACAGGATCCCGATCAGGAGCGCCCCCTTGATCCGGAGCGCCATGAGGGCGACCGTCAGAAACAACCCGATCAGGGTGACCAGGACCGGAAGCGACTTCAAGTCGCCCAGGGTGACGGGCATCCCCGGCGGCCCCGGCTTGACCAGCCCGCCCGAGAAGAGCCCGATGAAGAGGATGAACAGGCCGATCCCCACACCGATGGCCCGCTTGAGCGAGATGGGGATGGCGTCCATGACCGCCTCGCGGAACCCGGTCAGGACCAGGATCGTGATGATGACGCCCTCGAGGAAGATAACCCCCATGGCCGCCGACCAGGGCAGCTTCATCCCCACGATGAGCTGGAACGCGACCACCGCGTTCAGCCCCATGCCCGAGGCCACCGCGAAGGGGTAATTCGACGCCAGGCCCATCAGCATGGTCATGACGCCCGCCACCAGGCAGGTGGCGGCCAGCGTGGGGGCAAAGCCAGGACCCAGCCCCTGCAGTTCCTTGATGCCGGAGAAATTCAGGATGGCAGGATTCACGAAGATGATGTAGGCCATGACCATGAAGGTCGTGACCCCCGCCAGGACTTCGGTCCCGACGGTCGTGCCCTTCGCCCGCAGGTCGAACCATCGCTCCAGCATAGCGACCTCCTTGGATAATGGTCACGCGCTCTCGGAGATCAGGTCCGCCACTCGCATCGCCCCCTCCGCCACGTTGCAGATCAGGCGTCCCGGATAGGTCCACTCCCCCACGGCCAGGAGACCCGGCCACCCCAGCCGGTGCGGCAACCCCCGCTCGCCCAGCCACTCGCGGGTGTCCAGCGAATACCGCGCGGCCGCCGATGGGCGACCCCACGCCTCTGCCAGGGCGGCGGGCGCCAGGGCCCGGTGAAAGACCATCGCGCTCGCGACGCCCGGCACGATCCGGTCCACCGCCTCCAGCAGGTCGGACGCCATGGCGTCGTCCTGGCCCCCGGGCCGGGGCGCGACGAAGCGCCCGACGGTGAGACACCGGGTCCCGGCGGGCGCCTGCCCCTCGTCCACCGCCGGAGCCGTCCGGATGAAGACCAGGTTCTCCTCCCGGGCCGGGCGCTGGGGATCGGCGACGACGAAGCAGTGCCCCGAGAGTTCCGATGGCAGCAGGGCCTCCGGCACGGACAGGAGCATCGCCTGGGCGACCAGTGTGGGCTGCCAGGGCCCATCCACGGCGCGACGGCGCTCCCACCATCCGCGACGGGGAGGCAGCAGCGTCCCCGTAAGGACATCCGGCGGGACGTTGGCCACCAGCCAGCGGGCCCGGATCGTCTCGCCGCCTCCGGTCACCAGGCCCGCGACCCGGTGGCCCTCGACGAGCAGTCGGGCCACGGGTGTCTCCAGGCGCAACTGCCCTCCGTCCTGCTGGAATCGCCCGACCAGGGCCTCCACCAGTGCCGCCATTCCCCCGGCGACGGCCACGACGCCCTGCCGCACCCGCTGGAGGGCCACGGCCGCCTCCAGGGTCGAGCACGCGTCCGCATCCCGGAGCAAGAGGTACCACAGGACCGCGTCCAGCACCCGCTGGCTTCCCGGGCCGAGGCCGTGGCGGACCATGGTCGCCCGCAAGGATGTGGCCATGCTCCGCTTCAACGTCCCGCCCGCATGTGTCGGTGCCGACGAGGCCGGCCCCATCGTGACGACCCGCCAGACCCGAAGGCGATCCCCCCAGCCCTCGGGGGGGAGCGGCGGCATCTCGCGGAGGGCCCGGTCCCGTTCCGCCGCCAGACTCTCCAGCTCCGACCACAGGGCCCGCCAGCCCGTCTCCTCGTCGGGGAACTCGCGGCGAACCTCGCGCCACCACGCCGCAGGCGTGGCCCACAGGCTGACGCGATGAGCGGGCAGCGCCACCTGGAAGGCGGGATCACATTCCTTGATGGGAACGCTGATGCCCAGGCGTTGGCACAGGGTGGCCAGCGGCCCGCCGGGACCGAAGCCGGGCAAGAGCGTCGCCCCGATGTCGAACCGGAATCCGTCGGTGACCAGGCTCTGGCAGACCCCGCCCGCCCGGGGGGCGCGATCCACGAGGATCACCGACCGCCCGGCCTTGGCCAGGAGGCAGGCCGTCGCCAGCCCGCCCATCCCCGCCCCCACCACGGCGACGTCGTAGCCTAGGCCGTTCACGCCCGTCCTTGCCCCAGTAGACCGCTCGCCACGCTCAGGTGCGGTGTCATCTCATCGGCCCGTCGTTCCACCTCGCAGCCCTAGAACCCCATCAATTGAAAACCGACGACTGACAACCGACAACCGGTCAACGCTCTTGGCTCGATTTGGCCGGTTGTCAGTTGTCTGTTTGACATTTTTCATTGCAGTGCGCTCACTGGCGACCGCGGACCACCAGGCGGATCGGCGTCCCGCGAAATTCGTACGCCTGGCGCAGGCAGTTCTCCAGGTACCGCAGATAGGAAAAGTGCAGGCCACGGCGCGCCGTAGCGAAACAGAGGAAGGTGGGCGGCTTGATACCCACTTGCGTCGCATACCGGATATGCACCGGGCGGCCCTGTTCGGCGGGCGGCGGGCGGCGGGTCACCGCCTCCTGGATGACGGCGTTCAGTTCCGGCGTGGGGATCCGGCGTTCGCGCTCCGCCGCCACCGCGTCAATCTGCCGGAACAGGTGCATCACGCGATGCCCCGTCAGAGCCGAGACGAAGGCGATCGGCGCATAGGCAAGATACTTGAATTTCTCCTGCAGGGCAAGGTGGTACCCCGCCTCGGCGTCCCGCTCTCCGACCCGGCGATCCCACTTGTTCACCACCAGGATGGTGGCGCAGCCCGCCTCGAGCGCCTCGCCGGCAATCTTGGTGTCCTGCTCCGCAACCCCTTCGACCCCATCCAGAAGGATCAGGGCCACATCCGCCCGGCGCACGGCCGCCAGCGCGCGGGAGACGCTGTAGCGCTCCACCGAGCGACCGATGCGCCCCTTGGCCCGGATCCCGGCCGTGTCCACCAGGATGTAGTCCCGCCCCCGATAGCTGAACCGTGTGTCCACGGCGTCCCGGGTCGTCCCCGGCTCCGGACTGACCAGCACCCGGTCCGCCCCCAGGATCCGATTGACGAGGGAGGACTTCCCCACGTTGGGACGGCCGATCACCGCCACCGTGATCGCGTCCGCCTCTTGCGGCGGGGATTCCGCCTCCGGAATCTTGGAGGCCACCGCATCCAGCAGTTCCCCGATCCCCTGCCCCTGCTCAGCGGAGACCGAGAACACGGGGGAGAATCCCAGGCGATGGAACTCGGCCGTCAAGGCTTCCTGGCTGACGGCATCCACCTTGTTGACGACCAGCAGGATGGGGCGCTGCGCGGCTTTCCGGAGCAACCCCGCGACCTCGGCATCGGCGGGGGTGAGTCCCTCCTTCCCATCCACCAGGAAAAGGATCGCGTCCGCCTCGGCTACCGCCTGCCTTGCCTGGGCGCGCACGAGGGCCATGATCCCGGTGGCGTGGGGCTCGTAGCCACCCGTGTCCACCAGGATGAAGCGCCGCCCGCGCCAGTCGAACTCCCCGTACAGGCGGTCGCGCGTCACGCCGGGCGTGTCCTCCACGATGGCCCGCCGCCCGCGGAGCAGGCGGTTGAACAGCGTGGACTTGCCGACGTTCGGCCGGCCCACGATGGCGATGATGGGGACGGACACGCGCGTTCTCCTTTGCGCTGACTTGTATCACAGGATGGCCCATTCGACCAACTTTGAAACACCACACAGCACTTGAACCGCCAAGGGCGCCAGGGGTTCTCTTGTTCGGGTTCAGAGAGAGAGGTCCGAGAGCCGACAGGGATTTTTGGGGTGCCCCCGGACTTTGTTGAGAATTGGCCTACCCAGGGACTCTTGGCGAACCTGGCGGGGGAATATTCGAGGGCAGCTATCTGAGGGAATTCGTGAAGCGGATCAGCCGGCCAACGGCGTGAAGCGGAGGGCAGCGATGAGGAGGAAGACAAAAGCAGTCGCGACGGCAACCTCGGACCAGCCCAGGCGGTGGAGGTTCAGGCGAGCCTCCCCGCGGCCGAGACCGGCAGCGGCGCGCCAGAGTGCGGGCGCAAAGGCGAGCAGGATTGGCCACGGGATGAGGCGCGCCAGGATGAGCGCGGGGACCAGCACGACCAGGAGCCCGTGGTAGAGCAGGCACGGCCAGAGGGCCGGATTGGCTGCGCTGCCTCCCCCCCTCCGCTCGGCGACCAGCCCCTGGACACGCATCCGGACGTAGAAGACCCCGCTGGCGAAGAAGAGAAACAGGAGCAGCCATAACAGGGCGCCGACCCGCTGGACCTCCCCCACTGCCACGGCGTGCGCGGCAGCCCCGACCATAGTGAGTCCTGCCGTCCCCACGAGTTCCCCGGTCAGCGTGCGGTCATCCCGTTCCCGGACCATGAATGCCCGGAGGAGCAGAAAGAATGCCGCCCCCATCACGAAGGGGAGGAGGAACGTCATCCGGAAGATCACCCAGAGCGGGGACAGGGTTGCCGCGGCCGCGGCCCCGTACACAAGGAGCCAGGCGAGGGCGTGTCGCTGTCGTTCCGATTGGCCCGGGCCGATGGCCGGCCGCGCCAGGATGGCCAGGGGAGCATTGGCAAAGGCGATCGCGGTGACGCCCAACAGGAAGAGGACCACCGGAAGCGTCACCTGTCCGGCCACGCCCACGCCAGCCAGGAAGGCCCCGTAGAGGACCGCCCAGGCGCCGTGTTCCTTCGGCACGATCGGCCGACCCATGACCATGTCCTTTGTAATCAGATCGTCTGCCATATGGCCTCACCTCGCATGAAATAGGCCACGCCCCAGGTGACCCCTGCCTATCCCCCTTTTATGACAGCCAACCCTCTCTCGGTATGACGCAGATCATGATGAAGAGGTGGGAAGACGTGGCGGGCTTACTTCTTACCGGCCAGCGACCGTATATATATATGAAGGACCACGCTCCAGCGCACATTTTCGGGGAGGTGCTTCCATGGGGGCATCGCGCCGC
>JACQXP010000365.1:0-7811 GCA_016208645.1 Candidatus Methylomirabilota bacterium
CGTGATCGCCTCGGGCCCGTTCATCAACCGGTGGACCTCGGCCTGGGCCAGCACCGGGATGCGCCGGATGGCCCCCTGCATGATCTCGTCGAACAGCTCCCAGTCAGGGTTGAGCAACTGTCGATTGAACTCCCAGGGCACACCTTCCACCGACCAGGCCTTGGGATTCCGTTCGAAGCCGCCGATGAGAAACCCGCGCACTTCCTCCAGGGCGTAGAACATGTTCCGTGGGTCGCGCAGGACCGGGCTGTCCCTGGGCAGCTCGTGCCCGGCGATCGGCCTGGTGGTCATGTGCTGGTGCATCAGGGGCACCATCGGCAGATGCACGCCGACCATGGCCCCGATCTGCGGGGCCCACATCCCGGCAGCGTTGACGACGATCTCGGTCTTAACGGGCCCGTGATCGGTGAGGACCCGCGTGACCGAGCCGGTCGGCGACAGGTCAATGCCGGTCACCCGCACCCCGGTCTGGATGGCCGCGCCCATCTGCCTGGCGCGCCGGGCCAGCTCCGTGGTCATGCCGTAGGGATCCAGGTGGCCGTCGCCGGGGATGTAGAGGGCGCCGTAGAGGTCCTTGCCGCTCATGTGGGGGTACAGCCGCCGGGCCTCGGTGGGGGAGATCATCTCGACGTCCATCCCCAGCGCCTTGGCCTGGCTGATCTGTCGCTGGAGGGACTTGAAGTGGTCCGGGCTGGAGGCCACGCGCAGGCTGCCGACCTGATTCCAGCCGGCCTGCTCGCCCGCCTCGGCCTGGAGCTGGCGATACAGGCTGACGCTGTACAGCCGCATGCGCATGATCGTCGGCGAGGTGTGGAACTGGGTGACCAGGCCGGCGGCGTGCCAGGTCGAGCCGCTGGTCAGCTCGCCCTTGTCAACCAGGAGGATATCCGTCCAGCCCATCTTGGCCAGATGGTACGCGATGCTGCACCCCGCAATGCCGCCACCGATGATGACGACCCGGGCGTGATCTCGCATGCCGCCCCCCCTGGGCACACTCTCTATCCCGGACCATTCGCGAACATGTTCGCAAATAATCGCGGGGAATGACCAAATCCCAATGGCCAATGATCAATTGCGGATGGCAGTTCTGTGACGCCCCTTGACGGCGCGCCGGGGACCCAGCCGAGGGGATAAGGCAGTCCGGCTCGGCTGGGTGCGCCCACCATCATTGGTCATTGGAAATTGGTCATTGGTCATTTGATCCGGAGAATTCACGGGTCCATTCGTGAATAATGCGGGGTAATGGCTCGACGGTCGGCTCACGTCCACAGGTCCGTGCTCAGGTATTTCAGTCCCGAATCGCACATGCTGACCACGACCGTCTTGCCCTGGCAGGATCCCCGGAGCAATTGCACGGCGGCGGCGGCGTTTGCCCCCGACGAAAAGCCGGCGAAAATGCCCTCCTCCCGCGCCAGCCGCCGCGCCCAGGCAATGGCCTCCTCGTCGGCCACCTTCACATAGCCGTCAATGTGCTCGGGCCGGAGCAGGGGCAGCTCGGGCATGGAGTACCCGCCGCCCTGGATGCGGTGGCCCGGATGGGTGACGGGCTCACCCGCCAGGGCGGCCGCGCCCTCGGGCTCCACCACATAGCAGCGAATGAGCGGGTTGAATTCCTTGAAGGCGGCGGCGCATCCCGCAAAGCTGCCGCCCGTCCCGACGAAGTCGCAGAACGCGTCAATGGCTCCCCCGGATTGCCGCAGGATCTCCGGACCGGTGTGCAGATAGTGCGCGCGAAAATTCCCCGCCAGCCGGAACTGGTCGGCGCGAAAGGCGCGCCGCTCTGCGACGATCCGCTGGGTTGCCTCCTCCACCCGCTGCAAATCTTCGCCGGATACCTGTCCCGGTTTGGAGTCCGGCATCTGGTCCACCAGCACGACCTCCGCCCCCAGGGCCGACATCATGCGGGCCCGTTCCGCGGAATTCCCCCGCGACATGACGGCGACGAAGGGATACCCCTTGACACCGCACACGATGGCCAGGCCGGTGCCCGTATTGCCGCTGGTCAGCTCCACCACCGTCTGGCCGGGCCGGAGCAGCCCCTGCCCCTCTGCATCCTCGATGATCTGGCGGGCGATCCGATCTTTCTTGGAGAAGCCGGGATTGAGGTAGTCCAGCTTGGCCAGGATGGCGCCGTCCATCCCGCGAGTGAGTCTGGCCAGCCGGACCAGCGGCGTCTCGCCGATTGCCTCGATTGCCGAGCCAAGCGCGCGTTCGTTCCTGTTCATATCCCGGTGTTGCTCAACCGAGCGTGTGCGGGTGCCCGAGGCGAGTTCATGCAGGGATGCAGGCCTGTCCCCGCATTCTTTGGTTTCGGCCGGGTCAGAACCCGCCGCCGCCACCCCCGCCAGAGCCCCCGCCGGATGACCCGCCGCCAGAACCCCCGTTGCCGAAGCCGGATCCCCCGGAACTGCGTGGAGCTGAGGCCATGGCATCCGCGGTGTGGGAAGACATCTGTCCGAGATCGGAAACAAGGGAACGAGAGTCGAATGTCCCGACCTCCCCACCACGATACCATTCCGGCGGCTGACGGTAGATACCCTCGAACGCCCTGGCCCAGTTCTTCTCCACCCCCAGCGCCATGGCATAGGGGAGATACTTTTCGAACATCTCCGGAGTCTTCGCCACGCGTTGCAGGCGGTCGCCCTCCACCCGCGTCAGGAACTCCTCGAATCCCAGCACGCCTTCCAGGGCGCGGGTGCCACGAAACGTCCGGGCCGGCATCACCCACCCAAAGCCGATGGTGATGGCGGCGCTGAGGACGGCCGCGGCGATGGCGCTGAGCAAGGCGATGCCCAGGCTCGCGCTGAGCAGGCCACCACCCAGGCCGAGGATGAGCCCCACCGCGACGCCGGCGACGATGTAGCCCTGCTTTACCTTGTCGGGCCGCCGCGCGTAGTAGCCCCGCTGGAGCAGGCGGGTGAAGATCTGGTCCCGGATGCCGGGCAGATGCTTGTAGAAGGTGTGTTCCAGATCCGAGGAATCCACGGAATCGCGGGTCCCCCCGCCGAACAGGGACTGCAAGAGTGCCCGCTCATGCGGCTGCAGCGTGCCCCACTCGGACGTTGGCTTTCGCTTGCTGAAGACATATTCCTTCCGGGTCAGGAGCCCCAGGAGTTTTTTCTCCTGGCTCTCCTGGATTTGCAGGTAGCCCCGCACCGCCAGGTCAATCAGCGTGGCGGTGACGTCGCGCATGTCCGGCGAGTTATCCACCAGGGTCCCCAGCTCGGCCGGGGTCAGTTCCTCGGGCGGGGCATACTGTGGGGCGATGGACCGGCGCCGCGGGTCGCGCCCCCGGGCGTACCAGAGGCCGAACATCACGACAAAGATGCCCAGGGGAATACCGAACAGCCAGTTGCTGCGCAGAAAGAAGCCGACCTGGGCCA
The DNA here is from genome assembly GCA_016208645.1 of Candidatus Methylomirabilota bacterium. GTDB lineage: Bacteria > Methylomirabilota > Methylomirabilia > Methylomirabilales > 2-02-FULL-66-22 > 2-02-FULL-66-22. The sequence continues at coordinate 3,384 of JACQXP010000365.1, forward strand.
GCGGGCCAGGCCGGTGGACGAGGCCCGGATCCCACCCCACCGCCACCGTCAGCCCCTCACGAAAATTCAGGCGACGCAGGGTCCGGACGCTGACCTCGCCCTGGCCCAGGTCCACGCGGGCCGCCTGTTCCCGTGACCCGTAGACGCCGGTGAAGGCCACGGCACGCAAGCCGGTAATCCCCGCAGGCAGTTGAATGTGGGCGCTGGCGGCTCGGATGGGGGCCTGCCACTCGTCGCCGGTGACGTTCCAGTAGAGCTCGTCGTGTTCCTCGAAAAACCTCAGGCCATTTTCCACCCGATAGCGAAGGATCACCGTGCGGGTGGCATCTTTGGCACCGGGCACCCAGACCTTGAACTTCCGGTAGTGACGTTCGCGGCTCTGCTCGTAGCGCAGGGAGTTGCCCGCCTGGTCCGTGATGGTCCGCAGGCGCAGGAGCAGCGTGTAATTCAGGCCCTGGGGTGTGCGGTATTCGACCGGGATCGTACGGTAGATCCCGTTCCAGCTCCCGGTGAAGCGCGGGCGAATGATTTCGGTGACGTCGATCGTCCCGTCGGGGTTGACGGTGATGGCAGCCTCGAAGCTCTCGATGGTGAGCGACCGGGCGTCAACACAGGCCGGCCACGCCGCCACGAGCAGAAGGCACCCCAGAAAAAGACACACGCGCCGGTGCATGGCCAGCTCCCTGGAGCGGCTAGCGGCCGCCGGGTCCGAAGCGCACCTGGGGCGCTTCACGCTCGGCCGGAGACGTCAGCTCGAAGAACTCGCGCGGCTGGAAGGCGAACATGTTGGCGATGAGGTTCGAGGGAAACTGGGCGATCCGGGTATTGAGGTCGCGGACGACCGCGTTGTAGTAGCGTCGCGCGTTCTGGATGGCATCTTCGATCTGGCTCAGGGTGGCCTGCAACTGGGTGAAGCTCTCCACGGCCCGGAGCTGGGGATACGCCTCGGCCAGGGCGAAGAGCGACTTCAGCGCCTGGGTGAGCTGGCCCTCGGCCTCGGCCCTGGCGGCCGGGCTCTGGGCGCCCATGGCGCGGGAGCGGGCGGTGACCACCGAATCCAGCGTCTCCCGCTCGTGGCCGGCATAGCCCTTGACGGTCTCGACCACATTGGGAACAAGGTCGTGGCGGCGTTTGAGCTGGACGTCAACGTCGGCCCACGCGTTGTCGCATTGCAGTCGCAGCCGGACGAGAGCGTTGTAGATCGTGATGACTGCCAGAACCAGGACGGCAAAAGCGATGAGGTAGATCCACACGATCGCACCCCCTGTCGAAGGCTGGACCCCCGGTGGTCTCCCCCGGGCCGGAGCGACTATACCTGGCGCCTGCCACTATGTAAAGTTCCCGAGCACCGATCACCCGCACGACGCCTTGCGAGGATCCGGGTCGCCATTCCGCGGGGAGGGCTTGCCGCACCCTCCCGCCTCGCCGCCTCGCGCCATGTCCGGTGAGGGTGACAACCCGGAGGTCATAGCAGAGGTTCGCCGTTGACTGTGATAAAAGTGAGCGGAGACGGGAGGCCGCCGCGCTTCCCTCTGCCCGGCACGGCCCACAGAGGAGGATGGACCGATGATGGTAACCAGCGGGGCCGAACTCGATGTTCTCCGGGAGCGACTCACCGCCGACCAGCGCGCCGTCCTGAACGCGATCTGGGACCATTACCTCGCCCACAACCAGTGGGTCCCTCGCCGCCTGGTCCATCAGCGCTTCGGCAAGACCGCCGTGCTCTCGATCCTCCAACAGCTCGGGGAGAACATCATCTGCGAAGCCCGGGACGACGGGAAGGATCACTATCGGTTGACCTTCCTGGGGGTCCTGCTCACCGATCAGGGAGAGGAATCAGAGGGTCTCCTGGTCCGATACCTGGAGTACGTTCGGGACCGGTGCAAGACCGATCCCAGCCTGGAGTGGGTGGGCAGCCAGGAGGTGGAGGCGGCCCTGGGCCTGACCGCACCTCGATCGCGCCTGTTACGCCAGCTCATCCGGCTGAGTCACTGGTGGGGCGGCGGCAGCGGGTTCGGAGATCAGGAGTGGACCGTCGGCGTGCCGGCTGACGTGGATGATCTGTTCCCGGAATCAGATCTGCGCAGCTATGTCCGGGAGCACGTCCTCACACACTTCCCCCCGGGGACGCCTTCCTGGAGCGCCGAGAAGCCTCGCGGGCAGTTCTGGTTCATCCGCGACCCCGACCTGCAACGTCAGCTTGCGGCGAACTGGCGCGAGGCCCAGGACGTCTACCAGGTGCGAGGCTGGAAGAGCTGCGTGGTCCTCTGCGGCGGGATCCTCGAGGCAGTCCTCCTGGAAGCCCTGGCTCGCGAATCCTCCGCCTGTGGCGGCCAGGTGATCTCCGCAGAGACCAGCCAGCGGGACCTGGGGGATCTGGTGAACGCGGCCAGGGATCGGGGGCTCCTCGGCACGAGCCTCCCTCCGCTCGGCCAGGCCCTGCAGGATTTCCCGCATCTCATCCACCCAGGGTTCCCGACGGGCGAGCAGGTCGAAGTGACCCGGGATGAGGGCGAGGCCGCGCTGATTGCGGTCCGGATGTGCCTCCGCCAGATTGCCGCCTCCCAGAACGCTCAAGCGAAGAAGAGCTGACCCGTCCTCACCGCGGATAGCGCCCGCCATGTCGTTCCCCGTGCGCGGCCAGCATGCCCCGGTCCAGGGCTCCCCACCACCTGGCCGCGCCTGGCTTCCAAGTGCGGGTCAATCGGGCTGCTTGACATATTACGCGGGACGTAATACCCTACGCGTATGATCAAGTCCTTCAAGCGCAAGGACGCCGAGTCTCTATTCCACTCACTGAGGAGCGAGCCGTGACCAAGAAGCTGCTGGACCCCATTCCACCAGGGGAGATCTTGCTCGAGGAATTCATGAAGCCCCTGGGCATCAGCATCAACGGGCTGGCCCGAGATATTGACGTTCCGCCGAACCGTATCAGCGAGATCGTCAGCGGCAAGCGGGCGATTACGGCGGATACCGCACTCCGGCTCGGGAAGTACTTCGGTGTTTCGCCCGAGGTCTGGCTTGACTTGCAGACGGACTACGACCTCCGCGTGATGCAGCGGACCACCTGGCCCAAGATCGAGCCGAAGATTCGCGTGCGCGCCGCCTAACCCGCTTCATTAGCGAAGCATCGACTCTCCTGAATAGTGCGGGTTCGGGGCAGACAAGTTCTCTGCGCGAGAACAGGGTCCGGGGCTCGCAAGGCTCGTTGTTGACACTCATCAAGGGGAAGCGTACATACACCTCCAGCGGGCTCCGGCCCCCCACCTTTTCGCCGGACCCCTCTCCCCCCACCCCTACGAAGCACCTCGCGGGCCCAGGGGCCCGTAATCGGAATCAGTCCAACGTGACAAAAGTGGCAACGTCCCCAATTATGTATTGCCAAGTATGCATCCGTAGACTATAATCCATACCGACCCTGGAACCCAGGAGCATACGCCCCGGAACCGTGCTTGAGTTCCGTGAAGAGGCCGACAGGCTCGTCGCCGAGAAGGCGGAGACGGCGGGCGCCTTGGACCGCTGGTACGGCAGCCTCGGCCAAAAGCGGCGGACGGACGACATCATCCGGGCGCTGCGAGGCGAACCGTGATTACGGCCGTCGATTCGAGCATCATCATTGACGTCCTCGAGCCCGATCCGGACCATGGTCCCAGTTCCCGGGAGGCGCTCCGACGCTGCCTGCGCGAAGGATCCATGGTTGCCTGTGATGTCGTCTGGGCCGAGGTGGCGACCGCCTTCGGTCACGCCCAGGCGCGAGCCGTCGAGGCGCTCCGCGAGATCGGGATCGCCTATTCAGCCATGAGCGAGGAGGCGGCGCTCCGCGCCGCGGAGTGCTGGTACCGGTTCAGGAAACGGTCCGGCGGGAAGGAGCGCATCGTGGCCGACTTCCTGGTGGGCGGCCACGCCCTCGTCCAAGCGGACAGGTTACTGACGCGGGACCGGGGCTTCTATCGGAACTACTTCAAGCCACTCAAGCTGGTCGTGCCCTGAGTTGGACGGAGGTGCAGGGAACGATGGGTCTCAACGCCCATTCGGCCATCGGGCAAAGACACGGCGCGGGGCTCGCAAGGCTCGTTGTTGACACTCATCAAGGGGAAGCGTACATACACCTCCAGCGGGCTCCGGCCCCCCCACTCTTTCGCCGGACCTCTCTCCGCACACCCCAACGAAGCACCTGACGGGCCAACCAGCCCGTGATCGCTGCCCACCACGCATGCCCCCGGCCTGCGGCAGCGACCTGGTTTTTGCCCCGATTCGTATGTCCGGCTATTGCAAAGTCGTACCTTGAACTATCCAGGCATAGCTCCTATCATGCCTCCAAGGCGCCTCACGCAAGCAGTCCTCGGCCAGAGTTCCGGACACGGTCAATCGGCTTCCGGGTCGATGAGGCACACTCCGATCATCGGTTGCAGAGCCGCGAGAACGGCA
>JACQXP010000365.1:7833-10280 GCA_016208645.1 Candidatus Methylomirabilota bacterium
AATACACGAGGAGGGGCTCAGCTATGACCGGTGAGAGAATCGCCCCCATCGAGCTACTGATCGTGACCATCCGTGGTCAGCGGGTCATTCTCGCCGGCGATCTTGCGCGAATCTACGGCGTGGTGACCCGCGTCCTGAATCAGGCGATCAAGCGCAACCCAGCGAAATTCCCCGCCGACTTCGTCTTCCAGATCACCCGGGACGAGGTACAAGAGATGCGGCGTCTAAGATCACAAACTGTGATCTTAAGACCGGGGCAGCACCTGAAGTACCTTCCGTAAGAGGGGACGCTGCGTTAAAAGGCAAAAGTTCCCTCTGGGTCTACTGACCATCGTTCCGCCCCACACCCTTGCACCCCGTTCTCTCCACCTGGGGGCGGGGGGCCAAGAGGATGCACCCGTCACGTACCCGACTTTTCAGCCAGCAGGGCATTCACCCTCCGCATGACCTCGAAGGCATCCGCCACGTAGAGGATGTCGGCCTTCCGGCTTGCAATCGTCAGGAATGGGCCCTACGGTCTGGGATGGTGACATCCGGGGCTTGAATCATCCGGCCATTGAAAACACGAACGCCGATCCTCGGGCGAGAATCGGCGTTAGCCTGCGCATAAGGCTCCCGCGTCTGGGCCCTACTCGACCGCCTGGCGGATCTTCCTCACCGCGGCATCGGTGAGCGGGGGCAGTTTCCCGACCGCCGCGTTCTGGCGCGCCTGATCCGCGCTTCGCGCCCCAGGGATCACGACGCTCACGGCGTCGCTGGCCAGGATGTACTGCAAGGCGAGCTGGGTCATGGTCAGCCCGAGCTCCTTGGCGATGGGCTTCAGCCGGTTGACCTTCTCCACCCAGTCCTTCTTCTGCTCAGCGGTCAGGCGCGAGCGGTGGTCCCGCTTGTCGAAGCGTGCGTCGTCGGTGTACTTCCCCGTGAGGAACCCCGAGGCCAGGGGGACTCGCGGGATGACGCCGTAGTTGGCCTCCTTCGCCGCCGGCAGAAGCTTTTCCTCCGGCCCGCGCTCCAGGGCGTTGTAGACCACCTGGATCGTGGCGCCGAACCCGTCCCCGATCTGGCGCAAGCCGTGCTCCACGGGGCCGATCGACAGGCCGTACGCCCGCAGCTTGCCCTGCTCCACCAGACGATCCAGGGTCTCGGCGCTGCCGAGCGCCTGCCGGTACTCCTCGTCGGTGCGTGGCGTGTGGAGCTGGTAGAGGTCGATATAGTCGGTGCGGAGGCGGCGGAGCGATTCCTCCACCTTGCCGGCGAGAAATGGGCCGGTGAAATTCTTCTGCCACTGCCCCGCCTCGTCGTTGAAGTTGCCGCCCTTCGTAGCGATCACCACCTGGGCGCGGCGCTTGCCGAACACCCGGGCGAGCAGCTCCTCGCTGTGGCCCATGCCGTAGACGTCCGCCGTGTCGTAGAAATTGATCCCCTCGTCGAAGGCGGCCTCCAGCGCCCGGATGGAATCCCGGTCGTCCACCTCGCCCCAGCCCACCGCCAATCCGCCCAGCTCTGCGGGCCCCCCGATCGCCCAGGCGCCGAACCCCACCTCGCCCACCTTGATCCCGGTTTTTCCGAGTGTTCTGGCTCGCATCGTTTTCTCTCCACCACACGCTTGGTTGTATGAAGGATATCGGAGCGCGGGAGAAACGATACCACCTTAAGCGGCAGGCGTCATTGACGAACTGGACTCAGTGAAGAAGGGGCAGGGGGGACGTCGCTTCCTTAGTCGCATTACGGCTTCTGAAGGCGGGGTGATGTTGACTGAATGGACTCACTGCTGGCTCGCCTCGCGATCGCGGCAGCGTTTCCGTTGGGTCCGTCGAGCCTGCCTCTCGACCAACAGCGCGCTTACCTTCCGCATGACCTCGAAGCGTCGGCCGCGTTCGGCACGCCGCTCATTCCGGTAGCCAATCCACACAATCGGCGAACCCTCGGCGTTCCACGCCGGGCGCGAGGGGCACCACTCCATCCGCCTGTGTGATCAGGAACCCACGCCGCGCATCAGCATCCGTCATGGCGCTTCGCAGCCGCTGTCCCGCGCGAACCGGCTCCCCCTCGCCGGTCTTGATTTCAAAGACCACCCTTTCGGATCCCCGATCGAAGACCAGATCGGCCTCGAGCCCCGCGGCGGTTCGCCAGAAGTAAAACTGCGTGTGGGGATTTCGTAGTTTCTCCCTCCGCACGAGATCCTCCAGCACGAACGTCTCCCAACTGGCCCCGCGGACCGGATGCGAGTCGAGCCCCCCCAGGGAGGAAATGTTCAAGACGTGGTGGAGCAAGCCGGTGTCCCGCAGAAAGAGCTTGGGTGATTTGGTGAGACGCTTGCCGACGTTCCGGAAATATGGCCGCAGGAGGCGCACGAGGTACGTCTGCTCCAGTACGTCAATGTAGCGCCGAACTGTGTGGTGAGATACTCCAAGTGCGGTCCCCAGCGCCGAAGCGTTGAGCAAACC
>JACQXP010000366.1 GCA_016208645.1 Candidatus Methylomirabilota bacterium
AAGGGTCTCCCGGCGCTTCTTGATGTTCTCGATCTGGCCGAGGTGCGCCTCGTCGTTTCCCAGGGCCTGCCGCTGTAAAATCGTTTCCAACGACATGGGGCCGAGGTGCTCGTGAGTCCCGATCCGCTGCCACTGCTCCGTCTTGACCTTTTTCAGGACGGCCAGCACTTCCTTGCGCGCCGCCCGCCAGTCCCGCAGGACCTCGCGGAGATTCAGGCGGGTGTATTGCCGTTCCAGGGCCAGCTTGTCCCCGTCCACGTCGGGCAGGGTCGGATTGTCCTCGGCCAGGATCCGGCCATACCGATAGAGGTACCCTTCACGCTCGGCGTCGCGCATGTGGCACACGATCTCGTGGATGGACCACTTCCCCGGTGCGGGCCGCCACGTCAGGAGCTTCCTGGGCACGCCGGCCAGGGCGGCTTTCAACCGGTCGGGGGTCGAGCGGATGGTGCCAAGATACCGATCACGTTCTGCCTGGTCCATGGTGCCTCCTTGTCCATCCGCAGATGGCGCGGATTCGTTCTGAGGGAAGACCGAACGGACTTCATTTAACCACAGATTACGCAGATTGCGCAGAATTTATCAAGGACCGGAGATCAACCGAGACCCCACCTGATTGAGGACGGCTGGGACAAAAGTCACAGACAGATCGCGGACCCGGACCGATCCTTTGGCCATGATTTCGAAGGAGAGTCCCACGACCACGCCTGTGGACACTCCCAAGGCGGAGGAAGCCTCGGGGGGCCGGTGTACGACCCGCCGGGCCGCCCGTGAGGCCCGGGAGCAGGGGATCGCTCCACCCTCTGCCAGCCTCGAGACCCCCATCTACCGCCCGTTTGCCCTCGTGGCCCTGGTCGTGACGCTGGGTCTGGCCACTCCGATCGGGGCAATCGCCCTCTATCGCCTCTTCGCCCCGGCGGGCCCTGTGCCGATGATCTGGCCGCGACTTCACGCCCACCTGCAGATCTTCGGCTTCGCGGGCGTCCTGATCATGGGCGTGGCGCACCACCTGATCCTCCGCTTTGGCCATCGCCCGATCCGCCGCCCGGCCTCCGCCCCGTGGATCCTGGCTCTCGCCATCCTGGGCCTCGGTGCTCGCGTCGCCGCGACGATGGCCGGGGGAGCGACAGCCTCCGGCCTCTGGATCGCCTCCGGGCTGGCCGAGACCCTGGCCTTTGGGGTCTTTGCCGCCTGGGTCACGGCACGCGTGCGGGCCACCGAGCCGCGCTTCACCTCGGACTGGCTCATGGTCACCGGGGCATGGTGGTTTGCCGTGGCGCTGGCCGTCGAGACTATGGCTCTCGCCGCGGCCGCCGCAGCCGGTGCCGACCCGGCCGCGGTCACCCCGGGGCCGGGCCTCTACGCCATGGGCCTGTACGGGGGGGTCTTCGGCTGGGTGCTGGGCGTGGCCAAGCGCGCGGTGCCCATGTTCCTCTCCGGCCGCAAGGTCGGCCGCCTCGGCGGCGCGGTCCTCACCGGCCTGAACGGCGGCGTGTTCCTTGCACTCCTGGCAGAGATCTGGCCCCCGGCCTCACGGCACGCCCAGACCCTCCATGCTCTGGGAGATCTGGCCGTGGCGATCGCTTTCGTTGTTGGCGCCGTGGCGGTGGGCGCCTGGCAGCGGCAGCCACGTCGGGCCATCTCCCTCCTGATGGACCGGACGGAGACGCGATTCTTCCGGTTGGCCTTCGCCTGCGCCGGACTTGCTGTCGTGGGCCTTTCCGTGGGGGCCGCCCTCACGCTGGCCGGTGCGCCGCCGCACGGCCTCCTGGCGGACGCCACGCGCCACCTGCTCAGCGTGGGATTCCTGATCGGGATGATCTGCGCCATGGGGTTCCGCTTCGTGCCGGTCATCGAAGGCGTCCGGATCGCCGTCCCCCGCGCACGCGTCGTGGCCTTCTGGGCCCTGGCCCTGGCCGTCCTCCTGCGGACGGCCGAGATGGGGGCCGACTACCTGCACGGAGGCTTCCTGCGCGCGGCCGCCCTCTCGGGCTTCCTGGCCTGGGTGGCGCTTCTGGCGTGGGGACTGGCCGTGGGCCTCACCATGATCCGTGGCGCCGCCCTCCGCCGGAGATAAAACCAGAATCCTTTTATCCGCAGATTACGCAGATTGGGCAGATTTCTTGGGGGTCAAGACGAGACGTCTGTGCTCAAGTGAGCGCGTGCCGAAATTCAACAGGAGGCCTACAGTGTGTCCGGTGGCCTTCAGATAATTGATCACCTGAGCCTCCTCGATCCCGCTGAGCTTATCGAGTGCTTTCAACTCCACGATGATTGAATCGAAACAGACGAAGTCGGCCCGATACGAGGTGGACAATCTCTCACCCTTGTAGAATACGGGCAGTTCGACCTCAGCCCTGAATGGAATCCCCCGCCCGACCAGTTCCCTGGTGAGCGCTTCCTGTCCGGTGAATCGGCCTAATCTGCGCAATCTGCGGATCAAATGGAGGAGTTCTCATTCCCTTCGCAGGACGCGTGAGGGAACGCGGATGAAGCCTTCCATCAGACGGCGGGCCGTTCGGTAGACCACCACCTTCTCGGCGTGGCCCCCGCGGACCAGGGCGGCGATGGGCAGGACGCCGGACGGATGGCCCAGCCGGATATCCGCCGAGGGATCCGCCGCGGCTTGGGGTCCGAGCGCCTCCTGCACCACGGTTCCCGGGATGCGGGCGGCCACGGCGAGACACATGGCCGCCGTCAGGGCGAAGGCGCGATGCGCCTTCCCCATGGACATGACGCGGGCGCAGATGTCCGTGGAGGTCGGCGGGACGTCGCTGCCCGACAGGTCGCGGTAGGCGACAGGCCGGGCCACCAGCGCGATCTTGGGGACCGCCTGGCTCTTCCGGCTGGCCTCCTGGACGCTGCCGGCCAGCCCGATGCGCACGGCGGCTGTCGCGCGGATCTGTTCCAGGCGCCTCGTGAGGTCGGTGTTCCTATCAATCGCCTCCGGATGTTCCGTTCCCTGCAGGCCGAGATCCGCGGCCCGGACGAATACCATGGGATTCGTTGCATCCACGATTGAGGCCGCGAGGCCGCCGAGGTCGGGAACCTCCAGGGATTCCGTGGGAGCACCCGTGGGCAGGAGCTTCCCGGTCACCGCCCCGCCGGGGTCCAGGAACTCCAGGGCGATCCTGGCGCCGGTCCCCGAGACGCCCTGGAGGACGAAATCCCCCTCCGCGGCGGCCTGCCCCTCCTGCACCGGCACCCGGGCCAGGATGATCTTCCGCGTGTTGGTGTTGTGGATGCGGACCGTGGCCACCCCGTCCCGCGGGGCAGCCAGCAGCCCCTCGTCGATCGCGTAGGGACCCACCGCCGACGAGATGTTCCCGCAATTCCCCTTGTAGTCCACCAGGGCGTCGGTGACGCTCACCTGCCCGAAAGTGTAGTTCACGTCCGCGTCCGGTCTCGACCCAGGGGCGATGATGGCGACCTTGCTGAGCGAGGAGATGCCGCCACCCATCCCGTCCAGTTGGCGGCCGTAGCTGTCTGGACTGCCCATGGCGGCGAGCATGATCCGGTCCCGGATCGCCTGGTCGGGCGGCAGGTCGGCCTCTCGGAGGAAGATCGCGCGGCTGGTGCCACCGCGCATGAAGACGGCGGGGATCTTCAACTGGACCATCTTCCACACTCCTCTGCCTCAGAGGATCTGCGAAATCTGTCGCGCCATAGGCGGACCCGCCCAGATCGCAACCCGTACGACCTGGCAAGACCCGCCATGGGCGGGCGTAATCTGTGGTTAAGTCGGCTCCTGCCCCTTGCCCTTGCTCCCTGTGGTCCGGGCATAGTCGGCCAGGAAGGCGATGGACGAGTAGATCGAGAGCAGCCCCGTCCGCGGATTCGTGGCCGAGGGGACGTTCTCGATGTCCACCGCCAGGCGGCCGAACTCCCCCCGGATCTCGATCCGGTGCTGGTTGAAGCGGCCGCCCGGCACGGCGATGACTCGGACACGCGTCTGGTCGGGACCAATTCCGGCCAGGCTCAGGGCGGCCGAGACATTCACGTTCGTGGGGAAGCCCGTGCACGCCTCGCGGGCCGTGCCCTCGAAGATGACCGTCTCCTCCGTCAGCGCTTCAAGGTCGATCCCGCGCTCCACCACGAAGGGCGCGCCGGCCAGCCCCTTGGGCGGCTTCCGGGTCGTGAGCGTGACCGAGTCCACGCGCCCCACGACCGCCCCCCGCAGACCATCCAGCCCGGCGATGGCCCCGGAGGCGAACAGGATGCGGCATCCCCGGGCCTCCGCCTCGCGGAACCACTCCTCGTGGCCCAGCAGTCCCCCCACGCTGATGACGAAGACATCTTTCCCCTCCCGCAGGCAGGCCGGGACGATGTCCTCCAGGGCTTTCCCCGTCGCCGCCTCCACCACCAGGTCCGAGGCCTGGACGAGCGCCGGGATCTTCACCACCGGCGGGCGCGTGCGGAGCGAGCCAGCCAACGCTTCCGCTCGCGCCTGGGTTCGATTGGCCAGGCCGCTGAGGAGCGCTGGGATCCTCCCCTCGTCAATGGCCCGGGCCAGGGCCGTGCCGATCGTTCCACACCCGACGATGCCGATGGTCAGCATGGGCATTCCCCGCGCTTTATCTTTTCAGCGCGCGAGCGCTGAGGAGCTGCTGGAGCCGGTTTGTCCCTACGGTCTCGAGTTGGCGATGCCCTTGCGGTGGGGCCGGGAGATGAGATGGGAGCCCGGGGAGGCGGCGCGTGGGCTGTCTCCCATCCCCCGCTGGCTGCGCATCAACCCCCGGAAACTTTTGACGCCCGCGCCCGCCTGGGAGGGATGATCTCGGGTGGGACGCCATGACGGGTGCGATACACCCAGGCCTCCACTCGCAGCCGGCTGGCGGTGCTGGACATCTGCCAGAGGGAGGGGTTGGCCTCGTCCTGCCCCTTGCTCGCGGCGGCGTGGTACGCCCCGGCCGCCCGACGGTAGGCTGCCGCCAGGAGCGTGAGATGGGTCCCCAGGGTCTCCTGCGTGGGGTGCAGCGCCAAGTCGTCGGCGATCTGCAGGAGGAGGTGCTGCTCGTACCCCAGTCGGGCTGCGGGCTCGTCCCGGAACGTGTTGGCGTGGATTGTCTCGAGCAGTTCCGTGTTGTTCGGGATGACGGGATCCCGCTCCAGCATCCACGCCAAGAGGGCCGGGGTCTCCTCGATCGAATGGGTCGGGGGCGGGAGTGGCGCATCGAACTTCAAGAGGGAATACACGCCCATCCAGGCGCGGCCCCGAGCAGCGCTCTCGGTTTCGCCCTGCGGGAGCCCGGCGGCCTCGGAGACGGCAGGGTGGGTGGCGGCCTGAGGTGCGGGAGGCGATGGCGCGGGGACGGGCAGGCTTTCCATGGGTGGGGGAGGGGGATCGGGGGGTGGGGGCGCCGCAGGTCGTGGGGCGACCGGCCCGATCGTCCGCGGCGAGATGGGGTTGTTTTCGGAGACCCGGACGACCGGTCCGGTGTCGGGATCCTCGACCTGCATCTTGCGGAGCAGGTAGACGTCCGTAGGGATGCGGCCGCCGCGCAGATGCTCCCGGAGGTCCGCGGCGCCTTCGGGGCGGATGACCAGGTAGCAGGAGGGACAGAACGTCGCTGCCGCCGCGATCTCACGCTCGCAGGCTGGACACGGTCGAACTCTCCCGCTCCACTGTCCGCCGAAGAGCCGCAACGGCATGCGTGCCTCGATACGCCTCCTGGTCCCGGCTGTCCAGCCGGGAAGATACCACCGGATCTCGGGTCCCGTCAATTCAGGAACGGGTGCCACGGGCGGCCCGCTCCAGCTCGGCCACCCGCCTGCGCAGCTCCCGCTCGGTCTCCCACCGCTCGGTGTCATCGCGCAGGATGGCGAAGATCCCCTCGACCCGCCCCTCAGCGTCCTTCAGCAGGCCCACCGTGAAGGCGATGGAGAACCGGCTGCCATCCTTCCGGAGGGCCGGGACCCGCAGGACCTGTGTCCCGTACCTAGTCACGCCGGTCCGCATGACCTCCGCATACCCCTCCCAGTGCCGCCTCCGTTGCGCCTCCGGAATGATGCAATCCAGGGTCTGCGACAGGACCTCGGCTGCGGAATACCCGAAGAGTCGTTCCGCTCCGGCATTCCACAGGGTGATCTTTCCCGAGGAGTCCGCCACGACGATGGCGTCGGGGGCGTCCTGGAGGATGCGGTCGGCAAGCGACATGGGGCCTCCTGTGCCTGAGGGGTCTCGGCTTCCGGCCCCGGGTCATCCCATGCTGGAGACGCGCTCCGGACGGATCCGGTAGATGACGCGGACTTCGCCCGGCTGGCGATGGGGGTAGCGATCCTGGCCAAGGTACTTCTTGGCCAGCGAATCAATGTGGGCGTCGGCGCCGGCCTCGGTGATCCCCTCCACTCGCCCGCGCACGGCCAGGTAGCGGTACGGATTGTCCGGATCCTGGATCGCCAGGGCGACCCGTCCATTGCGTCGCATGTTCTTATCCTTGACGCGGCCCTTGGCCGAGTTGACCCGAACGTGGCTCCCGTCGAAATCGAACCACACGGGCGTGACCTGGGGGCTTCCATCCGGCATGATGGTCCCCAGGTGGGCGAAGGCCTTCTTGGTGAGCAGGTCCTGGAATCCCTGCGGAAAGGTCGCAGTCATGACCTCCTCCTTTGCACGGGCAGGTGAGATCGCTGTGTGGCAGGAGTCAAAAGTCTATCGGAGTATATCAGGCTGCGGGAGCAGGCACCAGCGTCTGCCGCCTTCACAGGACCTGGACGATGAGCCCGGTCTCCCCCAGGACCTTGGCGACGCGGTCACATTCCGACGCGCTCCCTCGGAACACCTCCGCCAGTCCCTGCGTGTGGACACGCCAGGCCAGTTCCCCTGCCAGGGGGCGGGTCATCCCGGGGACCGCCTTCAGGAGCTGGCTGATGACCTCCTCGAAGCTGTGGCATTCGCAGTTGAACAGGAAGACCTTGCTTCCCTGGCCGCTGCCTGTCCCGATGTCTGCGACCTCTTCGGGAACGGTCCGGCCCGGCGGGGAAGCGACCGCCTGGGCCAGCACGCGCTGCCCCGTGCCCGGCTGGATCGGTGCGGGATGCATGGTGGGTGATCCGTCAAATGATCCTCGGTGGCAATCGGCCACTCCACTGTACCGCCTTCTGTGCACGCGTGCAAGCCTCACGCGGCCTCCCATCCGGCCAAGACGCGAGACCGGCGATGGGGTGCGAGGCCAGGAGCGCCAGGAGGATCGCGCCGGCGACGGTCCATCTCCGGCGGCGGTCGTCGCGGCGACGCCCGCTTGTGGTATGATCGCCGGGCGCTCGTGGTCCTCGCGCCATTGCCACACGACTGGAGGGTTGCATGTCCTACACCGACGGCCCCTGCCTGCGCCGAGCCGGGCGCGGCAGGCAGGCCTGGCCGCGCCGCGAGGGGGCTGCGCGGGTCGGCGGCCTTCGCCTGCACTACGCCGCCTGGGGACCCAGGGCCGCGCCTCCGCTCCTCCTCCTGCACGGAGGGGCCGCCAACACCCATTGGTTCGACTGGCTGGCGCCCCGGCTGGCGGGGGCCTTCCGCGCGCTGGCCCTGGATTTTCCCGGGCATGGGCAGAGCGACCGGCCGAATCCCTCGCAGTACCGGATGGGGGATTTCGTCGCGGCCGTCATCGGCTTCGCGGAGGCGATGGACCTCCGGGGCCTGGATCTGGTCGGCCACTCCATGGGCGGCAAGGTCGCGATGCTCGTGGCGGCAACGCATCCGCGCCGCGTGCGGAGCCTGGTCATCCTGGACGCGACGCCGGATGTGTCGGCCGACGGCCTGGCCGAGATGCGCCAGATCGGCACCCGCCCGATGCGCCTGTTCCCGTCCCAGGCGGCGGCCGCCCGCGCCTTCCGCCTGATCCCGCGCGAGACGGTGGCACCGGCGGTCCGTCTCCGGGCGCTCGCCGCGCGTTCCACCCGGCACCGCGGCCACGGCCGGTGGAGCATCGGACCCGATCGGGAATTTTTCGGCCGGGTGGTCCCGCAGGTCGCCTGGCCCCTGCTGCCCCGGATCGGCTGCCCCACCCTGGTCCTGCGAGCAGAGCGGAGCAGCATCCTGTCCCGCCAGACGGCGGAGAAGCTGCGCCGCGCGATCCCGGGGGCGACGCTCCACGAGGTCCCGGACACCTGTCACCACCTGGTCTTCGAGCGACCCGCGGAGGTCGGCCGGGCCATCCGCGCCTTCCTGGCAGGACATTCGCCGGGGGGAGCCCCGGGTCCGCGCAGTCTCCGGAGGGGTGAACGGTGATGGCTGGCGGGGAGCGGGCACATGCGCGTCCGGGTCGGCGGATGGGGAGGCAGCGCACGGGCGCCTGGCCGGCGAGGGGGGATCAGATCGTATAGAGATCGCCCTCCCGGGCCATCTCGCAGACGATGCTGGCGCCCAGCTCGGTGATCCGTCGCTGGGCGGCGCTGCCGATGTCGTCCAGGAAGCTGTCGGAATGATCCGGATCGTGATGGAACAGGATCAGGTGCTTCACCCGGGCGGCGATGGCGAGGTCGAGGGCGTCCGTCCAGGCGGAGTGGCCCCAGCCCCGGCGCCGCTCCAGCTCCTCGGGCGTGTACTGGGAGTCGTGGATGAGCAGGTCCGCGCCCTCGAAGAATCGGATGAACCGCTCCACCTCGTGGGCGGCGGTCCCGCCCGCCGCCTTCCACCCCGCGGGCAATTCATTATCCGTGGAGTAGACCACGCGCTTCCCCTCGTGGGCGAGCCGGTAGATCAGGGCCCGTCCCGGGTGAAGCGAGGACAGGGTGTCGAACTGGACGCCGCCCAGCATCACCGTCCCCTCGTCAATCTCCTGGAAGGCGAGGTGGGCGCCGAACTGCTCCAGACCCACGGGGAAATAGACCGAGGCCATCTGCCCCCCCACGATCTGGATCAGGCCGGCCGTGGGCTGGGCGGGACCGACGAGGGTGAAGGCGTTTCCCGTGGCATACGCCGGCTCGAAGAACGGCAGGCCCTGGATGTGGTCCCAGTGGAAGTGCGTGAAGCAGAGGAACCCGTGGACCGGCGTCCCCGAGGTCCGCAGGGTGCGCCCCAGCTCCCGCAGGCCGGTGCCGCCGTCCCAGATGACCAGGTCCTCGACGCCGGCGACCCGGACCCCCACGCAGGGGGTGTTGCCCCCGTACCCGACGGCATCCCGGGAGGCGGTGGGAATCGAGCCCCGGACCCCCCAGAACCGGATGGAGATCTTGCGGGCCAGCAGGTCCCGCACGGTGCCGAGCAGCCGGTCCGAGGAGAACGGCTTCTCCAGGAAGGCGTTGGCGCCCACCTCGCGGGCGATCCGATTGTCCGTCTCGTAGTGTTTGGCGGAGAAGATGACGATGGGGCCGCGGAAGGCGTCGGGGCCGCTGCGGAGCTGCCGGCACAGGGTCAGGCCATCCGTCCCCGGCATCATGATGTCGAGGAGAATCAGGGACGGACGGGTCGAGGCCACGGCCGCCGCCAAGGCCCGCCCCTCCTGCAGGCACATGGTCCGGTAGCCGGCCTCTTCCAGGGCGTCCTTGCACATCTGGAGGATGAGCCGGTCATCATCCACCAGCAGGATGGTCTCGGTCACCACGCCCCCCTGGTTCTGCCGCGAGCAACAGGAATGAGACTGGGCGCCCAGCGCTCCTCCAAAGGTGCCGCCGGCCGCCGAGAACTGGTGAGGCCGGGCCCTTATGGACGCCCGTGTGGGCCAGGTACCGAGCCGGAAGTCGTCCCCCGAAAGGATAGGTACCTTTACATAACCCGTTGGCCTGCCGGTGTCAAGGGCAGGTTCCCCAAGGGGTTACCGGGTCCACAAGGGAACAGGACGATGCCCCCATGCCGGCGGTCAAGACCGGCGCCGGCTGGGCAGCGGCAGGGGGGGGCGCAGGCGGAGATGGCGCTCCCGCCGCCAACTGTTTTCGAAGGCGCGGGCCTCGTCCTCCCACGCCTGCCCCCCGTGTGGACCGGCGCGGCGGCTCCTCACCTGCCACCAGTGGGTGAGCTCGTGGATGAGGACGGCCTCCAATTCCGGCAGGTCATCAAGCAGGGCGCCAG
>JACQXP010000367.1 GCA_016208645.1 Candidatus Methylomirabilota bacterium
ATCCTGGTGGGCGGCCGCGTGGGTTCGGGGTTCACGGCCGAGCTGGGCTCCATGAAGGTCACGGAGCAGATCGATGCCATGCGGGCCCTGGGGGTGAACCACATCAAGAAGCTGGTGGTGCCCCGCGTGGTGATCACGATGCTGGCCCTGCCCCTGCTCACGGTCATCGCCAATGCGCTGGGGGTCTTCGGGGGCATGGTGATCTCCCAGTACGAGTTCAACGTGGATTACCACCAGTACTACACGACCTTCACGCAGTACGTGAAGCTGGCGGACATGCTGAGCGGCCTGGGGAAGACGGTGTTCTTCGGCTTTCTCATCGGCCTGGTGGGATGCTACAACGGCCTCACGACCCGGGGCGGGACGGAAGGGTTGGGGCGGGCGACGACGGGGACGGTGGTGACGTCCTCGCTCCTGGTGTTCATCTCCGACTTCTTCCTGACGAAGTTCTTCTGGTGGCTGGAGGGGTGGTGAGAACGCCGTCCGACGTGGTCGCCGCGGCCGGCGCGCGGGCAGGCGCCGGCTCGGGCCCGGAGAACAGCACCCGCGCCGCCATCGAGCTTTGCGGCGTCGTCAAGGGCTTCGACGGGCATGCGGTCCTGCGCGGGCTGGACCTGATCATCCGGCCGGGCGAATCGCTCACCATCATGGGCGGGAGCGGGACGGGCAAGAGCGTCCTGCTGCGGCTGATCATCGGCCTGCTGAAGCCGGAGGCGGGCCAGATCCTCCTGGAAGGGCAGGACATCGTGCCGCTCCCGGAGCGGGACCTCTTGCCGGTGCGTCGGAAGGTGGGGCTGGTGTTCCAGGGTTCGGCCCTCTTCGATTCGCTCCCCGTGGGCGAGAACGTGGCCTATGCCCTGCGTGAACACACCGAGTGGGACGAGGCGGCCATACGCGCCCGCGTGCGGGAGGTCCTGGACCTGGTGGAGCTGAACGCCGTCGAGCAGCAGGACCCGGCGGAGCTGTAGGGCGGGATGCGCAAGCGGGTCGCGGTGGCCCGGGCCATCGCGCTGCCCCCCCGGATCCTCCTCTACGACGAGCCCACGACCGGCCTGGATCCCAGCAACGTGGAGAAGGTGATCGAGCTGATCCTGGACCTCAAGGGCAAGTTGGGGGTGACCTCCGTGGTCGTGACCCATGACATCGCCAGCGCCCTGAAGGTGTCCGACCGCCTGGCGTTGCTGCACGAGGGCCGCCTCGCGGCCGTCGGCACCCCCGAGGAGGTCCAGGCCACCCACGACTCGTTGATCCGGGACTTCATGACCGGGCGGGTCGAGGGATAGCGGCAAAGGGGTTCCTCCCGTCGGGATGAACGAGGGGTGAGACGGCCATGACGGAACGGCAGATGCAACTGCGGATCGGGGCCCTGGTCCTGGTGGCCATACTGCTCTTCATGGGCTTCGTCCTCGAGATGGGCGACGAGCTCAAGCGCTACACGGTGGACGTGACCAGCGCGCTCGCCTTCGGCCGCGACCCCAAGGACCGCCGGATCATCCTGACCCTGACCGTGGAGCAGCGGGTCCGCGATCGCATCCGCGAGGACTCGGTGGCCAGCATCGGCACCATCGGCCTGGTGGGGGACAAGGTCCTGGACATCACCGTGGGGAGCTTCGACCGGCCGCCGCTTGCCCGGGGGGCGCGGCTGGCCAGCGTGGATCCGCCCGACTATTCGCGGCTCCTGCAGAAGGGCGACCGCATCCTGGACAACGTGACGCGGATCACCGCCTCGCTGGACGAGTTTCTGGCGGGCGGCGAGTCGGCGGGCAAGCGGAATTTCAGCGAGGCGCTCCGGTCGCTGCGGACCACCCTGGTCGAGGTCGAGAAGGGCGAGGGGCTGCTCCACGACGTCATTTACGGCAAGGAGGGGGCGCAACTCCTGGGCCGCCTGGACCGCACCGTCCTGTCGCTGGAGCGCCTGGCGAAGGCGATCGAGAGCGGCGACGGACTGCTGCACGCGCTGGTGTACGCGCCGCAGGGCGAGACGCTGGGCCGGCTGAACCAGGCGCTGGCGAACCTGGAGGACCTCCTGCGCGAGGCCAAGGAGGGCCGGGGCCTGCTCCACGGCCTGATCTACGAGCCGCAGGGGGCGGAGCTCCTGGCGCGCCTCAACCGGACCGGCGAGGAGCTGGAGAAGCTGGTGCGGGAGGCCCGCGAGGGAAAGGGGCTGATCCCGTCGCTCCTGTTCGACCCGGCGGGGGCCAAGGTCCTGGAGGAGGTGCAGGCGGCCGCCACGGCCCTGCGGGCCCTGACGGCTGACCTCCAGGTCATCACGACGCGCCTGCGCCAGGGGGAGGGGACGATCGGCGGCCTCCTGGAGGATCCCACCGTCTACGAGGACCTCTCGGCCCTGCTCCGCGGGGCGAACCGGAGCTGGGTGCTGCGCAGCCTCATCCGCGCCACGCGCGAGGACGGCGCCCGGGAGAAGCCCTGATCAATGCAAAACGGACAACCGACAACTGACAATGCAAATCGGCGACCACGGACTGGCAATGCAAACTGGATAATCGATAACGGAAAACCGGATAATTGGTCGGTCGTCAGTTGTCGGTTTGACATTTTCCATTGAGCGAAGCGCATGCCCATTCACCTGGTGATCCACGGCCACTTCTACCAGCCGCCCCGGGAGAATCCCTGGACCGGGGCGATCGAGCGGCAGGAGAGTGCCGCGCCCTTCCACGACTGGAACGCCCGCATCGTGGCGGAATGCTACGAGTCCAACGCCCGGTCCCGCGTCCTGGACGGAAACGGCCGCATCCTGGATATCGTCAACAACTACGAACGGATCAGCTTCAACGTCGGACCCACGCTCCTCGCCTGGCTGAGGGAGGCGGTGCCCGACCTGTGGCAGGGGCTACTGGCGGCCGACCGCGCCAGCCAGGCGCGGCTGGGCCATGGCAACGCCATCGCCCAGGCCTACAACCACATGATCCTGCCCCTGGCCACGCCGCGCGACCGGCAGACCCAGATCCGCTGGGGCATCCGCGAGTTCGAAACCCGCTTCGGCCGGATGCCCGAGGCCATGTGGTTGCCCGAGACGGCGGTGGACGCCACGACGCTGGGGCTCCTGGTCGGGGCCGGCATGCGCTACGTCATCCTGTCGCCGGCGCAGGCGGCGCGCTGGCGCCCCCTGGGCGAGAGCCGGTGGATCACGCCCACGGAGGCGGAGCTGGACCCGCGACGTCCCTACCGCTGGCACCTGCGGGATGCCCAGGGAAACGTGCAGGGGGATCGGGGGATCGACGTCTGCTTCTACCACGCGCCGCTGTCGCGGGGGATCAGCTTTCAGCACTACCTGCGGGATGCCAGCACGTTGGCGAGCCGGATCGCCGACGCCGCGGCGGGGTTCCCCGACCCGCTGATCCTCATCGCCACGGACGGCGAGTCCTTCGGCCACCACGAGAAGTTCGGCGACATGTGCCTGGCCACGCTCTTCGCGCGGGAGGTGCCGCAGCGGGGCTTTTCCGTGTCGAACCCGGCGGCGTACCTCGCCACGCACCGGCCGGCGTGGGAGGTCGAGTTCTTGCCGCAGAGCGCCTGGAGCTGCTCCCACGGGGTGGGCCGCTGGCGCGAGGACTGCGGGTGCAGCGCCGGCGGGGGGCCAGGCTGGACCCAGCGCTGGCGCCGCCCACTGCGGCAGGGGCTGGACCGGCTGCGCGACGCCCTGGGCGAGATCTTCACGGAGGAGATCGCGCCGCTCCTCCGGGATGGATGGGCGGCCCGGGACGACTACATCGAGCTGCTGCTGGACCCCGGCGAGGCGGCCCGCGCGGCGTTCTTCGCCCGCCACGAGACGCGTCCCCTGAGCGGCGAGGAGCGGGGGCGGGCCCTGCGCCTCCTGGAGATGCAGCACCAGGCCATGCTCATGTACACGAGCTGCGGCTGGTTCTTCGCTGACATCTCCGGGATCGAGACGGTGCAGAACCTCCGGTACGCGGCCCGCGCCATCGAGCTGGCGGCGCCCTTCGCCCCCCTGGACCTGGAGGCGGTGCTGCTGGAGAACCTGGAGCGGGCGCGGAGCAACGTGGCCGCCCACAAGGACGGCCGGCACCTCTGGGAGCGGCGGGTCCGCCCCTCCCACGTCACGGCCGAGGACGCGGTGGCCCGGCTCCTCTTGGAGGGGGCGCTGGGCCGCGAGGTGACGGTCCAGGTGCGGTACCGGTGGATGCTCACGCCCGACCCGGTTGTCCGGCGGGAGGGCCTGCTGCTGGCGGGGGTCCGCGCCGTCTCCAAGGTGACCGGGGAGACCCTGCGGTTCGCCGGGGCCTGCCGGCGCGACGGCCGCTTCGACTTCCTGGCGGGGATCGTCCCGTGGCCGGCCTCGGGCGACTGGGCGCGCTTCGTGGAGGAGACCACGGCCGCCCTGGGCCCCGAGGCCCCGGACCTCACGGCCTGGGCCGGACGGCACGCGGCGCGGCTCATTCGCCTGCGCAATTTCCTTCCCGATGAGCGGCGGGCGATCCTGGAGGAAGTCCTGGCGGAGACGCAGGGGAGCCTGGCGCGGGCCTGCGACCTGGTGTGTGCGGACGCGCTGCCGGCCGCCGAGGCCATGGTGGAGGCCGGGATGGAGCTTCCCGCGTGGCTCCGGGCGACGCTGGAGGCGACCTGGTCCCGCCAGTTGGCCGAATCGCTGGAGAAGCTGGACGGGGTGACGGATCCCGCGCGCTACGCGGGCGCCCTGGACCTGGTGGCGCAGGGGCGGCACCTGGGCCTCAGCCTCGATCTGGCACCGGCGTCGGCGTGGTTCGGGCGGATGCTGGTGGGGCGGCTGGAGCGCATCGCCCTGACCTCGGAGGTGCGGGCCTGGCAGGAGTTCCTGGAGCTCTTGCAGATCGGGGCGCGCCTGACGCTCTCATTGCCGGAGCGGGACCTGCAGGATCGGGTGTTCCAGGTGCTGCGGACCCGCGTGCCGGTCCTCTTGGCGGGGCTCAAGGATCCGCGGGAGGAGGCCTACGTGCTCGTGACCGCGATCCTGGCGGTCGCATCCCGGCTGACCCTGAACACGGACGAGGCCCGTGACCGGTTGCGCCCGCTGGAGGAGCGATTCGCGGGGGATCCGACGTACTGGCCGTGAGGAGAGCCGAGAGCCGCGAGCCGAGAGCCGAGCGCCCAAGACCGAGAACCGAGAAGCGAGAGCCGCGAGCCGAGAAACGTGAAGCGTGAAACGTGACTGACCCCCAACCCCTGGCCCCTAACCCCTAGCCCCTGTTTTTGAGATGAGTGGAATCCGGCGGCAGTTGCAGATCAAGTTCGTGACCGGCCTGGTGGTCATCGTTCCCATCGCGGTGTCCGTCTGGACGTTCTGGGAGCTGTTCACCTTCGTGGACGGGCTCCTGGCGCCCGTCATCACCGACCAGTTGGGGCGCCACGTCCCCGGGGTGGGCCTCCTGGTGGCGATCCTGCTGGTCCTCCTCATGGGGGTCTTCGCCACCAACGTGGTGGGGCGGAGGACCCTGGGGTGGCTGGACGGCCTGCTCTACCGGATCCCCATCTTCCGGAACGTCTACTCGGCGGTGAAGCAACTGCTGAACGCCTTCTCGCCCGACAACCAGGTGGCCTTCAAGGAGTTCGTGTTGGTGCCGAATCGCGAGAAGGGATCCTACAGCTTCGGCTTCCTCACGGGCGAGGTGGCGCTGCAGCGCGGCAGCGGCGAGACGGAGCCCCTGGTGGCCGTGTACGTCCCCACCAACCACCTGTACCTGGGAGATATCCTGCTGGTCCGGCGCGAGGACATCATCCAGACGCGCCTGACCATTCCCCAGGGCATCCAGATCGTGCTCTCGGGGGGCATCAGCATCCCCCAGATCCTGCGCCAGAAGCCGCCGGACCCGGACCGCCGGTAGGCGTCGGCCTGGATCAGGCCAACGCAAAATTTTAAGCCGACAATGGTAAACCGACAACGGGATGGAAGACTCGGAATGGACGACTGACGACGGCACACCGGAGACAGTAGCTGTCCGGTTTTCAGTTGTCGGTTGTCGGTTTTCAATTGCCGTGGTCAGTTCCCGGTTCCCCGTTTTTCGATGAAGCGGAGCGTGTCATGGACGGCATCGTGTTTCAAGGACTCTGGCTGGAGGCCATTTTCATCGGGATTCTCGTCCTGCTGAACGGCTTTTTCGCCGGGGCCGAGGTCGCGCTGATCTCGGCCCGGCGGAGCCGCATCCAGCAACTCGCCGCCGGGGGCGACGCCCGCGCCCGGCGCGTGGCGCTGCTCCAGGAGGACCCGGATCGCTTCCTGGCCACGGTGCAGATCGGCGTGACCTTCATCGGGACGTTGGCCTCGGCCGTGGGCGGGGCCGCTTCGGTGCGGGCGCTGTCGCCCGTGATCCGGGAGATCCCCATCCCCGGGCTTCGCGCGGCCGCCGAGCCGGTCGCCCTGGCGGCGATGGTCGTGGTGATCAGCTATGTCATGCTGGTCCTGGGGGAGCTGGCGCCCAAGTCGCTGGCCCTGCGCCACGCCGTGGCGCTGGCCCGCTGGGCGGCCGGTCCCATTGACGGCCTGGCCCGCGCGACCTCCCTCCTCGTCCGCTTCCTCACCGCGTCCAACCGGTTCATCCTGCGCCTCCTGGGGCAGAAGGGGGCCGCGGAGCGGGCCTTCGTCTCCGAGGAGGAGGTGAAGCACATGCTGCAGGAAGGGCGCGTCCAGGGCGTCTTCGACAAAACGGAGGAGGAGCTGATCCACAGCGTCTTCGAGTTCACCGAGGCCTCGGTGAAGGAAGTGATGATCCCGCGGCCCCGCATCGAGGCCATCGACGTGGAGACGCCCGTGGAGCAGATCCTGGCCTACATCATCGAGACCGGCAAGTCCCGTTATCCCGTCTATCGCAACTCGCTGGACGAGATCCTGGGCATCCTCTACGACAAGGACCTCTTCCGCCTCATGGCGGAGAAGAAACCCATCGTGCTGACGGAGATCCTGCGGCCCCTCTTCTTCGCGCCCGAGACGGCGCAGGTGAGCCACCTGCTCAAGGAGATGCAGAAGCGCCGGATGCCCATGGCGCTGGTGGTGGATGAATACGGCGGGGTGAAGTGGCTGGTGACCATCGAGGACCTGATCGAGGAGATCGTGGGGGAGATCCAGGACGAGGCCGACCGGGAGCACCGGCCGGTCGAGCGGTTGCGCGACGGGTCCTACCTCGTGGACGCCTCCGTCAGCATCGGCGACCTGGCCGAGCAGCACCACCTGCCGTTCCCGGAGTCGGCCGAGTACGAGACCCTGGCCGGCTTCCTCCTCTCGCAGCTCGAGCAGATCCCGCGCGGTGGGGAGATCGTGACCTACCAGGACTGGCGCCTGACCATCGTGGACATGGATGGGCGACGCATTGCCCGCGTGAAGGTCGAGCGCCGCGGGCGGAGCGAGGGCCCCCCTCGCCCCAAGGACGCTCCGCGGGACACCCGATGAGGCACGCCTCCTTCCCGCCCGCAGGGCAGCGACGACGGCCATGACCGCCCGCCTGCGGCTCCTCCTGCTCCTGACCTGTTTGGTCGCGGCCGTGGCGCTCGGCGTATTCATCCTGAGCCAGAGCCGCCCGGTCCGCCAGCGCGCCCTCGTCTGGGCCCAGGCGCTTTTGGCCGACGCCGTCGGGCGCGAGGTCCGGGTGGAGGAGGTGACGCTCCGGCCCTGGGCCGGGAGCCTGGAACTCACCCGGGTCCAGGTGGCCCGCGACGCGACGCTGGCCGACGGCCCGCTCTTCTCCGCGGAGGCGATCCGCGCGCGGTGGAGCTG
>JACQXP010000331.1 GCA_016208645.1 Candidatus Methylomirabilota bacterium
GCGTGGTCGCGCGCGATGATCCTGTGGCCGATCCGGGAGGGGATGCCCCACCGGGCGAAGCCGGAGGCGCGCCAGGCTGTCCGGCGGCCCCCGGTGCCTCGGGCGTCCCGGCTGGACCGGCCACGGGCGCCGGCGGCGTGGCGGGCGCAGCCTCGGGCGGTGTGTAGAACGGGGGGAGCGACGACCGGGTCCGCTCGACCCTGTCCACTTGACCCTTCGGGAATCTCAGGTTCCCGCCCGGGCGCTCGACGACCACCGAGTCGCCTTCCTCGTAGATGTCCTTTCCCCAGATGCTCTGGCCATCCTTGAGATAGACCATGTCTCCGCGCGCTTCGGTCGCCACGACGACCCACGCCAGCGCCGCAGCGAGCACCAGGATTCCACGCATTGGTTGTCCTCCTCTGCCTGGAGTAGCGTGCCGGCTGCAGGCAGCTCACCCGAGGACGTGGGCCCGCAAGATCGTGGCCACGCCGTCCTCGTCGTTGCTGGGAGCCACCACCCGGGCTGCCTGCTTCAGGTCGGCGTTCGCGTTGCCCATGGCCACGCCCAGCCCCGCCGCCTGGATCATCTCCAGGTCGTTCAGATTGTCCCCGAATGCCACCGCGGCCGACGGCGGGATGCCCAAGAGCTCGCAGAGCCGCAGCAGGGCGGCGCCCTTGGTCACGCCCTGCCGCAGGATCTCCAGGTAGGTCGGCTCGGATCGCACGAGGTGCGGTAGGTCCTGGGGGCCAGCGCGGTACGCGGCGGCAAAGGCCTCCAATCGCTCGCCCGGCCCGATCAGCAAGATCTTGACGGGATCGTCCTGCCGGCCCTCGAGGAATCCGACCAGATCCCTTACAGCCACCTGTTCCACCCCATCCTTCCGCGCCGACTCGCGCGAGATCTCACTGACCCGTTCGATGTAGATGCCCTCGCCCAGGTACAGGTTGGCGTGCAGTCCGAACTGCCGGGCCAGGCGCACCCCCTGGATGGCCTGATCCCGCGGCAGGTGGGCCGAGTACAGGATGGCCCCGGAACCGGGATCCTGGATCCGCGCCCCATTATACAGGATGAGGGGGGCATCCGCCCGGATCTTTCGGGCGTAGGGCGATGCCGAGGCCAACATGCGCCCCGTGGCCAGGGTCACGCGGATCCCCGACGCCTGCGCCATCTCCAGCGCCCGCAGCGTGTCCGGCGAGATCCGACGCTCCCGATCCACCAGCGTGCCGTCCACGTCGAGGACGATCAGCCGGTAGCGCGCGTCACGCATGGAGGGCCTCACGCGGTCCCCTCCCGGGGGACCAGGTGCAGGCTGCCTTCATCGAAGGCCACCCCCACCGGGTCGCTGGCTCCCAGCGGGGTCGCCCCCTGCGGATGCCCGACCTTCACCAGGAGGGTCTGCCCGCCGACCATCACCTCGTAGAAGATTTCGCTGCCGAGATACGTGGCCGCAGCGATCCGTCCCTGCCACCGGCCGGCCCCGGCCGGAGCCAGCCCGATCGCCTCCGGCCGCAGCAACAGCCACACCATGTCGCCCGGGCGGAAACCCTCGGCCGGAACCTGAACGCGACCCTGCGCGATCTCTACGTCGGCCCGGCCGCCCTCGACGTGGCGCACCGTTCCGGCCAGGAAGTTCGCCTTGCCGATGAAGTCGGCCACGAACAGCGTTCGCGGCCGGCTGTAGATTTCCTGGGGGGTTCCCACCTGCTGGATCCGCCCCTGGTGCATGACCACGACCTGATCCGACAGCGTCATGGCCTCGTCCTGATCGTGGGTCACGTAAACGCTGGTGATCTGGAGACGCTGCTGGAGCCGCCGAATCTCGAGGCGCATCTGCACCCGGAGCTTCGCGTCCAGATTGCTCAGGGGCTCGTCGAACAGCAGGACCCGCGGCTCGGTGATGAGGGCCCGGGCCAGCGCCACCCGCTGCTGTTGGCCTCCGGAGAGCTGGGACGGCAGTCGCCCCTCCGTCCCGGCCAGCCCCACCAGCTCGAGCATCGAGCGGACCCGCGCCCGGATCTCCGGCGCCGGGACCTTGCGAATGCGCAGGCCGTACCCGACGTTGTCGAAGACCGTCATGTGCGGGAACAGCCCGTAGCTCTGGAAGACCATGGAGGTCCGCCGCTTGTTGGCCGGGAGAGCGGTGATCCGCTCGTCCCCGATGAACACCTCTCCCTCCGTCGGGGCCTCGAAGCCCGCGATCATCCGGAGGACCGTGGTCTTCCCGCACCCGGACGGCCCCAGCAGGGTCACCAGGCTGCCGTCCTTGACCTCCAGGGACACGTCGTCCACGGCGACGACGGAACCGGTGCCCCCCCGGCCTTCGAACACCTTGCACAGCCTTTCCAGGCGAACAGCGTTGCTCATCCCGCGCCTACCTGTTTCCCTTCACTGCGACCTGCTCCCTTCCGGGTCACGTTTCACGCTTCACGTTTCACGGCCCCCGCCGCTACCCCGCCGCCTCGTAGCCCATCTGCGACGTCGCCACCCGTCCCACCCCGACCTGGATCAGCCCCAGGGCCAAGAGCACGATGGCGATCAGGACCAGGCTGAACGCCGCCGCCTGGCTCAGGTCGGCGTTCTCGACCAACCCCAGGATGGCGATGGTGATCAGGTTCCACCGGCCCGAGACCACGAAGATCACGGCGCTGATGGCCGTCATGCACCGGACAAAGCTGTAGGCCAACCCCGAGAAGAA
This sequence comes from Candidatus Methylomirabilota bacterium, assembly GCA_016208645.1. Classification (GTDB taxonomy): domain Bacteria; phylum Methylomirabilota; class Methylomirabilia; order Methylomirabilales; family 2-02-FULL-66-22; genus 2-02-FULL-66-22. The sequence goes on from JACQXP010000331.1 coordinate 2,678, forward strand.
CGCGGGGGTGATGAGCGGCAGCGTGATCGTGGCAAACGTCCGGCCGCTGCCCGCCCCCAGGTTCGTGGCGGCCTCCTCGATGGCTGGATCAATCTGCTGGAGGGCCGCCACCCCGGCGCGGATCCCGACGGGCACGTTCCGGAAGATGAACAGCAGGACGATGATGGCGGCCGTCCCCGTGAGGAGCAGCGGCCGCTCGTTGAACGCCAGGATGTATCCGATTCCCACCACCGTCCCGGGGACGGCGAAGGTCAGCATGGAGGTCAGATCCATCAGGCCTTTCCCCACGAACTGCTTCCGCACTACCAGAAAGGCGATGATCATGCCCAGGATCCCGGTGATGGGGGTCGCCAGGCTGGCCAGGATCACCGTATCTCGGAGGTACCGACCGCCGATCAGGAAGACGCTCACGTAGTGCTTGACGGTGAGGGTGTAATCGGCGCCCCAGAGCGTGACGAAGGAGCCGAAGACCACCGTCCCGTAGAACAGCAGGATCAGGCCGCTGACGCCCAGGCAGAGAACCGTCAGGAGCCGGCGCGTGAACGGATCCACGCTGAGGCGGCCGGGCGACGGCTTCCCGGTCACGGTGACGTACGACTTCCTGCTCACCCAGTACTTCTGGAGGAGGAACGCCACCAGGGTCGGGAGCAACAGGATGACTGCCAGGGCCGCTCCCCCCGAGAAGTCCACCATCCCGGTGATGTGCAGGTAGGCCTGCACGGAGAGGACGTGGAAGTTCCCCGACAGGATGATGGGATTGCCGAAGTCGGCCAGGGACTCGACGAACAATACCAGCAGGGAACTGGCCAGCCCCGGGATGCTGAGGGGCAGCGTCACCGTCCGGAAGACCTGCCAGCGGGTCGCTCCCAGATTCAGAGACGATTCCTCCAGCGCCGGGTCAATGGCTTGCAGGACACCCAGCATGATGAGGAACGCCGTGGGAAAGAACGCGATGGTCTCGACCAGGATCAGCCCACGCAGGCCGTAGATGTGGGGATCCCACTGGCCCTGAAAGAGCATCCGGGTAATGAACCCCTTCCGTCCCAGCAGGAGGATGGCGGCCAGGGACAGCACGAACGGCGGGGAGATGATGGGAAAGGTGGCCAGGACCCGGAAGAACCGCTTCCAGGGCACGTCGGCCCTCGCAATGGCGAAGGCAAAGAGGTACCCCACGGCCGTCCCCGCCAGCGCCACGAGGGTCCCCAGGAGCAGGCTGTTGTACAGCGGGCGCCGCTCGAACGCCTTGGACAGGAGGTCGCCATAGACGTGGAGGGTGAACCGCCCGTCCTCCACCACGCTCATCTGGAAGACCTTGAAGAGCGGGTAGATGACAAAGAGGAAGAGGCTGACCGCGATGACGCCGATGGTCGCGGCCAGCACCGGTTCCCGCAGGATCTTCCTCAGTCCGTCCATGCCCGCCGACCAGAGGGTTGGGGATTGGGGATGAGGGGTTGAGGGTCCAGGAAAACAAGAAACCACTCCCTTCCGCCCCGCTCCCCGACCTCCAGCCCCCGTCCCCTGTCCCCGGTCCTTACTGCCCGATCTCCGACCGCCACCGCTTGATCAACCGGTCCCGGTCCTCGCCCGCCTTGACGGCATCGAAATTGATCAGCTTGACCTGGTCGGCCCGCACCGCGCCCTTGGCCACCTCGGCCTTCGGGTTCAGCGGGATCCGGAACCACTTCTGCATCAGGTTCTGCGCCCGGACGGACAGCGCCCAGTCCACGAACTTCTTGGCCAGCTCCGGCTCCGGCCCCCCCTTGATGAGGGAGATTCCCCCGATCTCATAGCCGGTCCCCTCCTTGGGAAAGGTCATCGTGATTGGGTACCCTTTGGCGCTGCCCTTCGCGATGAGGTCGTGGGAGAACGAAATGGCAAGGCCCACTTCCCCCAGGCCCGCCTGGGTCACCGGGGCCGATCCGGACTTGTCGTAGTGGTGGACGTTGGTGTGCAGCTTTTTCCAGTACTCGAAGGCCTTGTCCTCGCCCATCATCTGGACCAGCGTGGCCAGCACCGTGTACGAGGTCCCCGAGGTGTACGGGAAGGCGATGGCGATCTGCCCCTTGAGGGCCGGCTTCAGCAGGTCGTCCCACGAGACCGGCGCGGGCACCCCCGCCTTCTTCAGGAAGTCCGCATTGCTGCCGAAACCGATGGCCCCGAAGTAGTACCCGACCCAGTACCAGTCCGGGTCGCGGCCGTTCTCTGGCAGCGTCCAGTCCAGCGCCGGCTTGTAAGGCGTGGAAATACCCGCCTTCTTGCCGGCAATGTGGTCTTGCGACGGGCCGCCGAACCAGATGCTGACCTGCGGGTTCTTGGCCTCGGCCCGGAGGCGCGCCAGGACCTCGCCGGAGGACAGGCGCACCCACTCCACCTTGATCCCGGAGTCCTTCTCGAACTGGGGGATGTACAACTGCGTCTCGGCGGTATCCAGGGCCGAGTACATGTGGAGCACCTGGGCCCCCTGGACCGGGATCGCCCAGGCGGCTGCTGCCACGATCGCGAGAACCGTCAGGGTGTGGCGCATGGCTCCTGCCCTCCTCTCTTTCATTCGCTGATGGCTGGTTGGCCTCGGCTCGGTCTGGGAAAACATGTACCGCAAATGTAGTGGTGCTCGGGATATGCGTCAAGGTCTTTCCCCGGGGGATCCCGGACGGCCGGCGGCATATTGACTTTGCCGGGGAAATGGACTAGACGTTTACACGCGAGGAGCCAGGGAGATGGGCCAGCCATCGGAGAGGCCGGCCGCAGGCAAACGCGGCAGCCGGCGCTGCATTGCGACGCGCGACGACCGGCGCAACCCACGATTCGCCGTGAATCTCCCGGTCCGCTGCCGGCGTTTGGCCGGGCGAGCCAGAGACGCCTGGCGCGGGCGCGCGACCGATGTCGGGGGCGGTGGGCTCGCCGTGGATCTCCCCACGCGCTTGGCCCCGGGCACCCGCGTAGCGGTCGAGATCCGGACCGGCATCGGACCGTTACGGATGGAGGCCGATGTGCTGTGGACCCGGCGCGTCGCGGACCGGGATGGTATCACGCGTCACGGCCTCTGCCTGGCGGACCGGTCCGAAGTCCTGGATCTGCCCCTGCATGTCCTGCTGGGACAGTGGCTCCACGGCCTCGCCAGCCGGGAGGCGCCGCGGGGCCGCGCCCACGGCCGGATCCAGGGGCGCGCCAAGACCCCCCGATGACACGCCCTCGCCGCCCGCCCATCCCCGGGATCCCAAGGCAGGGACGGATCCTGCACACCTCACTGGCCCTGGTGATGCTCGTGTCTGGGTTCGCCCTCTCCCCCGCCCTGGCCGGGAGCGCGCCGAGCAACGTCGCCCTCCACGTCATCCCGCGCGAGATCCTGTTCTTCGGCGCCCAGGCGGGGGTCTGGACCTCCGTCCGGCTGGATGCGGGCGAGCGCGTCGTGCAGCGGGGGGCGGACGGCAATGTGGCGGCCATCGTCACCTCCCAACGCGCCATCGGCTTCAGCGCGGTCCTCAACGTCATCCACGAGATCCGCCTGCCGTAGGAGGAGAACCTAGAGGCCTTCAAGGCGGAGGGCAACGTGGCCAC